>JANPPH010000290.1:0-5005 GCA_031428395.1 Gammaproteobacteria bacterium | reverse complement strand
GCCGCGATATTGCGTTTCGCGCCACATAAGCAGCACAATATGCCCAAAGTTGTCTCGCCTCAGGTATTGGATCGCTGGCGTCTATCCAAAAACCATCATTGCGTTGCACGCCTTCCTTTCCGACGGTCTGATGTCCCTTTGGCTAAATCCGCAACCGGGCGGTGGATATTATCTAAAGCGGCGCTTTAACTTCCGCAAGCTGTGCGCCACCAACTAATACATATCCGACTCTACGGGTATTCGATAATTCTTCAGCCATGCCTTGATGCGCTTTACCTCTTTGAAGGCGCGTATTTGCTGTTCTGCCTCAACTATGCTGTGCTGAATTTCTCGGAGTTCATAATCGAGGCGTGCCATGGCGTCTTTGGGTGTCAGGCGTTCGAAGGGTGGTAGGTTGAATTGTATTTTAACGGGGAATTGGCTGTGCTGAATTTCTTGTTCGAGGTCGTCGGCTTGTTCTTTTAGAATTTTGTTGTAGTGTTTTAAGCGTTCTTCGGGGAAGGAGCTGAATTGCGTGTGATCGATTTGCTCGACCTCTAATTGCAATTTGAATAGTTGTAGCAAATCATTTTTTTGGTAGGCAACGTTGACGCGTTGCATTAGTTCGGTTTTGCGTTCGCGTTCGGTGTTGTCGCGTTCACGGTCTGGATGTAATGCCGCTACTAGCTTTCGATACACTTCCTGGATGGATTTACGAATACTCAGCGCTTCTGTTTTTTGTTGAGCTTCTTTTTTCGCTTGCTTGGATGTGTTGTTGCGTTTTGCCTGGCGAGCGTCAGTTTGATGTATTTGTTCATGAGCCTCTTTTTGTTCTTTGTGCATCATTTCTTCCATGAATGCATGCATTTTCTCTGGGCTGCTAAGATCAACGTCCTCGGCTATGTCGATGCCCAGCATTTCCTCCGCCATGGCCCTCATGATGCCGCTGCTTTCTTGTTGTTGCGTATCGAAATCGATTTCGCTGTGCCTATCGTATAAGGCTTTGAGGTCTTCTCTGCCGTGTACGGTAATCATTTCCGTGGCCACGGTGCAGATGACATGCTGCATTTTTCCCCTATCATGCCGACTGAACGTCTTGTCGTCGTAAGCCTGATCGAGCAAAGAAATAATGTCGACGCGACGATTGTTAAAGGTGTTTAACGAGTCGTTGTATTCCGTTGTCATACGATTTTGAAAACGAGGGATTAAATCTCGCCATTCGATTAATTGCTTCTTAAGGTTTTCAATTTTCTTGACGAAGGCGTTGAACTGTTTTTGGCCTTTCGTCAGCGTATGAGCTTCGTGTATAGGCGCGATGTGGACAAGTTTTGAGGGAGGGGTAGTCATGTTTTTTACCAATAGGATCTTAGTCTAGGTTTTGTCAAATTCAGGGTTAATATGGTATCAGATGATGCGTTGGTTTTGGCAGTTGTTCGGTCGCTGTGGCTAAGTCTTGGCTGTCATCAAAAAGCCATAATAGATGTAGGCGTGTTGTTGCTGCGTTAACGTATGTCCAAATCATCCATCAACACGCAAATGCGCTCCAAGCGCTGCACTGGGCTGGTGAGTTGTAGTAGCGCTTGTTTTTGCGCTAGGCGTAGTGGCAATAATTCGGCGAGGCGAAAGCCTACCCAACTGGCGTCGCCGTAATTTTTAGGGAGGCCGCTGTAGTAATGGCCGATGCCTTCGATGAGTTGGCGTAACATATCGACCAATGACAAATATTGCATGGGAACGTCGCTGGGAGGTTCGTCCGGTATCCTTTCGACTTCGGCCATGGTGAGTTTGTTGGGCTGAACTTCTTGCGAGTAGACGCGGAAACGTTGTCCGCCGCAAGCGGTGATGCCGAGTAAACCGTCGTGCCGCATGTGCCAATCGACGATGCGCGCCAGGGTGCCTATTTCATAGGTTGCAGCGGCTTCGCCGATTTCTTCGCCTGAGCTGATTAAGCATACGCCGAAACCTGTAGTGGTTTTCATGCAATGGCTGACCATGTCGATGTAACGGGGCTCAAAAATACGCAATGGCAGTGGGCCGCCAGGAAAAAGCACCGTATGCAAAGGAAATAGGGGTACGGTTTCTCTATTCATTCGTATCGAGTCCCCAACGAGGCAACAAGGCGTGTTCTATTTTTAGGTGATCGAGAATTCTCGCCACCACAAAATCGACAAGGTCTTCGACTTTGTTAGGGCGATAATAAAAGCCTGGATTGGCAGGCAAGATAGTGACACCTAAGCGTGCTAATGAGAGCATGTTTTCAAGATGAATGACGGACAATGGCGCCTCGCGCGGCACGAGAATTAATTTGCGCTGCTCTTTAATCATTACGTCTGCAGCACGTTCGAGTAAGCTGTTGCTGGCGCCATGTGCAATCGCAGAAAGCGTGCCGCTGGTGCACGGGCAAACCACCATCGCATCAGGTGCGCCCGAGCCGCTCGCCACGGGTGCGGTCCATTGTTCTTTGCCGAACACCCGCAATTGGTCTGGCGCGGCGTTGAAATGGGCAGTTAAAGTCGCTTGAATATCTTCGGGTCTGCCTGGCAATTTCAAATCCGTTTCCATGGAAATAACGATTTGGCCCGGCGTTGATAACATTAAATAGACAAGTTTATCGGCGCGCAACAAACACTCAAGTAGGCGCAGGCCATACGCCGCACCGGATGCGCCGGTCATCGCCAAGGCAATGGCTTGTCGTTTCATTTATTGCGCAGCGCCTCAATCAAACGTTCATGCAAACCGCCGAACGCACCATTGCTCATGATTAAAATATGATCGCCAGACTGTGCGTGGGGCGCCAAGCTTGCAACGATGGCATCAACGGAGTTTTGCACTTGCGCATGCGGACCGATGGCCTTCGCCACGCCACTTACATCCCACCCTAGACCGGGTGAATTGTACAGCACAACTTCGTCGGCTTGCGCAAAGGCGGCTGGCAATTCATGGATATGCACGCCCATACGCATGGTGTTGGAACGCGCCTCTACCACAGCAATAATTCGTGCATGACCTACCCGTTTGCGCAAGCCGTCCAGCGTGGTCGCAATGGCGGTGGGATGGTGCGCGAAATCATCGTAGACAGCGATGTTATTCACCGTGGCGCGCAATTCCAAGCGACGTTTCACGCCTTTGAACTCGCTTAAGGCAGCCACAGCATGTTGCACCGGCACACCTGCGTGACGCGCTGCGGCAATCGCTGCCAAACCATTGTGTACGCTATGCTGACCTAGTTGCTGCCATTCCACGCGGCCTAGCGGCGCTCCCTGAAAATACACGTTAAAGCTTGAGCCATCTGTTGCCACGTCGCGCGCCTGCCAACCATCAGCATTATCATTTAGATATTCCACAGGCGTCCAGCAGCCTTGCTTAATCACGTCGGCAATATTCTTGTCTGCGCCCGGCGCGATGATGAGGCCGTTGCCTGGAATAGTGCGCACGAAGTGGTGGAATTGGCGCTTGATCGCGTCAAGATCAGGGAAAATATCGGCATGATCGAACTCAAGGTTGTTGAGTATTGCAGTACGCGGACGGTAATGGACAAATTTAGAACGTTTGTCGAAAAACGCTGTGTCATATTCATCTGCTTCAACGACGAAAAATGGCTTTTCGCCTAGTCTGGCGGATAAGCCAAAATCCATCGGCACACCGCCGACGAGAAAGCCGGGCTTCAATCCCGCATATTCTAAAATGTACGTGAGCATACTAGTGGTGGTGGTCTTGCCATGGGTACCGGCTACCGCCAGCACCCAACGTCCTCGCAACACGTGATCAGCCAAAAATTGAGGGCCCGAGACGTAGGGTAAGCCACTGTTTAAGACATGCTCAATCGCGGCATTACCGCGTGACAAGGCATTGCCTATCACCACCAAATCGGGTTCCGGGTCGAGATGTGCGGCATCATAGCCCTTCATGAGTGCAATGCCTTGTTCTTGCAATTGCGTACTCATTGGTGGATACACATCGGTATCGGAACCGCTGACTTTATAACCCAGTTGACGCGCCAAAATGGCGAGCCCGCCCATGAACGTACCGCAAATGCCGAGAATGTGTATATGCATATTAAGAGACCGCGAAAAACAATGTCCGTATAATACGGATTGAAATATAGAGATAAAACGTAGAAAGTAAGGCACCTAACACCATTGCGATAGAAAGCGCATGGCGCAGAACGTGCGCGATGACCGCCAAGTTCCAAAGCAACATTGCGAGAAGCAACATTTGTGGCATCAAGGCCGCTTGTGAAGATCCGCCGGCTTGGGCTTCCCAATAGACGAGCGGAATGGCAATGGCACCCAACAGAGTGCCGCTACCGGCAAGCGCAGTTAGCGTTTGGCGCCAGCGATCCGGCATCATGCGTGCCCATAGCATAATATAGGACATGCTAGACATCAGTAGTGTATCAATGAATGCCGCTAAGGCAGAACTGCCTAAGGGTAGTTGCGGTGCCGCCATCATAAATGATGTCGCCATGTATAGGATGACCGTCAAGGCCGTCAACGTAACGGAGGCGGGGAGATCTTGCGGGGCTGTCCGCAGGAGACAGATACTCCAAAACTGCTCAATCAGTTTTTTCATTGCGCTCGCTTATGGCGTCAGAAATTAATCATAATACCTGTTTAGCCCGAATGTTTCATAAATTCGCGTGGGGAGTACACAGGTTCTTTTTTAGGTTGAAGGGGGATTTTACCAAGATGAGCCCATAGTTCGACCTGCGGCCGCTGAGTAAAATTTTCGTCACAATCAAGAATCCGCTAAGGCGCATGACTTCATGAAAAAGTCAGGTTGTTGCAGGTTAACCAATAAATCATGCTTAAAGCCTAGCATTAGGCATATAAACTGAAGTCAAGATGAAAACTAGCCTATATCCGAAATACCAATATCCCTGGCGCGAAGGCAATCAGTATCGTCTACTTATTGATGGACATGTCTTTTTCCCTGTTATGTTGAACGCAATTGCTGCCGCGCAACACTTCATTTTGCTTGAGATCTACTTAATTAGTAGTGGCACGGTGGCGACGCGTTTTATGGA
>JANPPH010000289.1:0-2652 GCA_031428395.1 Gammaproteobacteria bacterium | reverse complement strand
CAATATGGGACGTTGATGGCGGGGTGATGGCTGGGCGCAACTAGTATCTTGATGGCTTAGCGCCCGTTTTGACAATAGAGCGCTAAGCCATCGCTATTTGATCAGATTTGTTCGCACGTTTAATTTAAATTTAATCGACGTAGCGTTCGAACACCAACGAGGCGTTGGTACCGCCAAAGCCAAAACTGTTGCTCAACACAGTGTTAAGCGTAACACCAGTCTTGGCGGTGCTCACGATCGGGAATCCTTCGGCCGCTGGATCAAGACGTTGGATATTGGCTGAGGCGCTAACAAAATTCTCGCGCATCATTAACAGGCAATAAATGGCCTCGTGCACGCCTGCGGCGCCTAGGGCGTGGCCTGTTAGCGACTTGGTAGAGCTGATCAATGGTACCTTAGTGGCAAATACTTCGCGGATGGCTTCAAGTTCGCGGATATCGCCAATGGGGGTGCTGGTGCCGTGGGTGTTTAAGTAATCGACGGGGCCTTTGACATTTTGCAGGGCCTGTTGCATACAGCGCACGGCGCCTTCGCCAGAGGGTTGTACCATATCAGAGCCGTCAGAGGTCGCGCCGTAGCCCACTAGCTCGGCGTAGATTTTTGCGCCACGAGCCCTGGCATGGTCGAGTTCCTCTAACACTAACATGCCACCACCACCTGAGATAACGAAGCCATCGCGCTCGGCATCATAAGGACGCGATGCGGCTTTGGGTGTAGCGTTGTACTTAGATGATAAGGCGCCCATAGCATCGAACATCAATGTCATGGTCCAGTGAACTTCCTCGCCGCCACCGGCAAAGATAATGTCTTGCTTGCCCATTTGGATTAGCTCGTAGCCATTGCCAATGCAATGGGAACTGGTCGCGCACGCGGAGCTAATGGAGTAACCGACGCCTTTGATCTTGAACGCCGTGGATAAACAGGCCGCATTGGTACTCGACATAGTGCGCGGCACCATATATGGCCCCACTTTGCGCAAGCCTTTTGCGCGCAACAGATCCACTGCTGCGGTGACGTTCGCTGTAGAGGCGCCGCCGGACCCCGCAATGAGTCCAGTGCGCGGATTGGAGATGTCTTGTTCTTCGAGCCCAGAATCGGTCAATGCTTCTTGCATTGCGAGGTAGTTGAATGCGGCTCCGTCGCCCATGAAGCGGCGAATTTTGCGATCAATTAGCTCGTCCGGGTTCAAGGCAATCGCCCCCGCCACATGGCTGCGAAAACCTAAATCCGCGTATTCTTGGATAAACGTGATCCCCGAACGGCCGCTGCGTAACGATTCCAGTACGTCGTTTTTATTATTGCCGATGCTGGAAACAATGCCAATGCCTGTGATAACGACGCGTCTCAAAGGTGATTCCTTCTATAGCTATAGGTTTTCAGGAGTAGTAAAAAGGCCGACACGCAAATCTTTCGCACTATAGATTTCCGCGCCATCAACGAGCATGACGGCATCGGCAATTCCCATATAAAGCTTGCGCATGATGACGCGCTTTAAATCAATTCGGTACGTAACAAGCTTGTTCTTGGGTACGACTTGGCCGGTGAATTTTATCTCCCCGGCGCCGAGTGCGCGACCATGACCAGGGCCACCCATCCAGCCTAAATAGAACCCTACCATTTGCCACATGGCATCCAGACCCAGGCAGCCGGGCATAACGGGGTCGCCCTGAAAATGACAATCGAAGAACCACAGATCCGGGCGAACATCTAACTCGGCAGTCATCTGGCCTTTAGCAAAAAGGCCGCCATCTTCAGTAATACTCGTAATGCGGTCAAACATTAGCATGGGTGGCAAGGGCAATTGTGCATTGCCGGGACCAAATAGTTCGCCTCGGCCACATTGCAACAAGTCTTCGTAGGTGTAACTCGCTTTGTTTTTCATGGTAAAAGGCTTTCAGTCTTTAAATCGCTACGAAGAAAAATAGTGGGCACAGCTTACCGTCTAATACCCCCTTACATCCAGAACCTGAGACTGGAATTCCGTAATTTTTTTTCGAACCTGACTGCGCATTGTCCGACTCTCAAGTTTACACTATCGGTTTATGCGCCGGAATCAAGCTTTGAGGCGACAAAATTTCGCCGGGCACGGAAGAATGTACTGAGAAGTTCACTGCTTCTTTCAGCAAGAACGCCACCTTGGCAGGTGATTCGGTGATTGAGATCCGGAGCCGCAGCGATGGAGAATTTGCTGACTATGGCGCCGGTTTTGGGCTCATTAGCGCCATAGACTAAGCGCTGTACACGGGCGTGAACAAGCGCGCCTATGCACATAAGACAGGGTTCGAGGGTGACATAGAGCGTTGTGTCGCCCATTCGGTAATTTTGCAAGGCTTGACCTGCGGCGCGTAACGCGACTATTTCGGCGTGAGCAGTGGGATCGCGGCTAATAATGGGTTGATTATGGCCTTCACCGATCAACTGACCCGCTTTGACCATAACAGCGCCGACAGGCACCTCGCCCTGATCCCCTGCCCTTTCGGCAAGCGCCAGGGCGCGCTCCATCCACATCGCATCTTCGCTGCTTGCGAGGGCGTTTTCGGGTAGTTCGATTATTCCCATTCGATTGTTTCCGAGTCATGGAAACCCGCATGGATGCTGGATTTCTTGAGTTTGAGCGTCGTACTTTACCGTCACTTATACCGTCAAAAAACG
>JANPPH010000288.1:0-3876 GCA_031428395.1 Gammaproteobacteria bacterium | reverse complement strand
TTGTCAGCTAATGCCATGGCTTCCGCTTGATCGTGGGTGACATAGATCATGGTTGTCTGTAGACGCGCATGAAGATCGCTAAGTTCTCGACGCAGTTCTTCGCGAAGCTTTGCATCCAGATTAGACAGTGGCTCGTCGAAGAGAAATAGAGCCGGTTTACGCACCATCGCACGTCCAAGCGCGACGCGTTGTTGCTGTCCACCGGACAGTTGGCTTGGCTTGCGGTCAAGCAAATCTTCGAGATTTAGAATGGACGCTGTTTCAGTGACACGCTGTTGAATCTCAGTGCGCCGAAGTCCCTGGATACGTAGCGGGAAGCCGATGTTCTCGCGCACCGTCATGTGCGGATAGAGGGCATAGTTTTGAAAAACCACGGCGACGTTCCGGTCACGGGGGGATAGCTGATCGATGCGTCGGCTATCCATATGAATTTCGCCTTCAGTGACCTTTTCAAGGCCAGCGATCAACCGCAACAGTGTGGTTTTACCGCAGCCGGAAGGACCTACTATGACAGTCAAGGAGCCTGACTCGACAACCAGGTCAATAGATTGTAAGACCACGATTTTTCCGTATCGTTTTGCGATACCGTGCAATTCAACAAGTGCCATAGCAGCCTGACTTTGTAGGGTTGCTGAGAAGTTTTTTCGCGATGCCTTAGTCTACTTCTTTACGGCACCGAAGGTCAGTCCGGCAACCATGTATTGCCGCGCGGCATAGTAGATTGCAATAGGCGGCAAGGCATAGATAATGGAGGTTGCCATTAATAAATTCCAGGGCGCATCATCGGTCACTAAGAAATGACCCAGCATGACCGGAATGGTTTGTTGGGTTTCGCTCGATAGCAGCATAAACGCATACAGATATTCATTCCACGCTACCAGTAACGCATGCGTGCCGATAGCAAGTAGCGCGGGGCGCATCAGCGGCAGATATATTAGGAAAAATATTTGCATGGTAGCGGCGCCATCAACTTTAGCCGCCTCATCGAGTTCGCCCGGTATGGTTTGCGCGTAGTTGCAGAGTACCCAAATGCCATAGGGGGAGGCGAAGGCCACTAGCGAGAAGATCAGTGCCCACTGTGAGTTGAGTAGTCCATACTCGCCCATCACTATGTAGAGGGGAATGCTTAGGAATGCGGCCGGCACAAGATAGCTCACTAAAGCGATATGCGAGAGATGCCGCCCCCACCGAGATCGAAGTCGGGTCACGGCGTAGCTGGCGAGTGTTGCCACGACGAGTACAAGCAAGGCGGTGGTCACTCCAACAAAGATGCTGTTCCAGAGCTGATGCCAAAAGTGGCGAAGATAAAAATGGTCCTGGTTCACCACGGTACGAAAGTTTTCGAAGGTGGGATTTTGTGGCCAGAGCTTGCCGGCAAAGGTTTCAGCGGTGGGCGTGAGCGATAGCACTACCATCTGCAATATAGGTACGAGCGACCAAACAAGTACGAAAAAAATAATTAGCCCTGACGTTACTCGGTGGGGGCGGACAATCATGCGGATGTTTCTCGTGTCATACGGCGGGCGAGTACCCACAACAACGGAATTAGAAAGGGCAAGATGGTGATCACCGTGGCTACGCCAGTCTTTAAATCAGACAGTACGAAAGCATAACGAAACCCAAGCGTTGCTAGCGTGTGGGTTCGGTCCATCGGCCCGCCCCCTGTCATCAGGTAAATGGTGTTGAAGTCCCCTAGAGCCCAGGTCATTGCCACTAGCGTGTTAGTGATATACAGATTTCTCAGGCTGGGCCACGTTACATATCTGTAGCGCTGAAAAGCGGTGGCGCCATCAGCCGCTGCGGCATCGTATAGGTCGTGGCGAATTGCCAGGCGACCCGCAACGAGCACTAGCACCCAAAAAGGAAGAAACTTCCAAATGTGCGCGATGCAGATAACAAGCATTGGCCAGTAGGATTGATTAAGCCACTGAGGCCCTTCAATCCCCATGCTAAAGAGTGCGTTGTTAATGAGCCCCCAATCCGAGTCAAACATCCAGCGGAACGACAAAATTGCGGGTACGGAAGGAATGGCCCAGGGCAGAAAGAGTATGACGCTGAGCCAGCGAACCCAGCGCTGCGGTGCGACAAAAAAACCAGAGAGCAGCAGCGCGAGAAGCATCTTAATGTTAACGGCTATGACGAGGAATGCGACGGTGTTCCAAAACGTGCGCGCGTAGGTAGGGTTGTTCCAAAGTGCTATGTAAGTGGCTGGGTCGCTCCCAAGCCAAAGGCCATACAACACTGGGTAAAGAGTGAAGAGCAGAAATATCGCCAAATAGGGCAACGTAATGGCGACGCCCCAACCCTTATCCCAAGAGCCGAGGCGTCTGGCAGCAACGGGCTCGCTGGCGTTTTTTATTTCAGCAACTCCTTCATCCGATTGATCAGCTCGTCGGCCGCTTTTTCCGCTGGCCAGCCGTCAATGACAATGCGGCCGAGCGCTTTGCCCCACAGATTTTCAGCCTGAACGGCTGCATATTTGTAGTTGTACACGTGCTGAAAAGGGATTACTTCCCGTTCCGTGTACTGTTTATATTCAACGGAACGATGCGGGTCGTTAGTCCCTTTCCAATAGGGGGTATCAAGCAATTCCGTCATGACGGGAAACCACCTGCCGAGCGACCCTTCGACGTACGGCCCCAGGTTTTCCGGTCGCGTCAGGAATTTTAGAAAATCTTTTGCAGCGGCTTTATTTTTCGAATCACGAAACACCAACGCAGACTTCACGCTCGTCATCGCGGCGATGGGTTTGCCATTAGGGCCATTTGGCCAGAGAATCGTTCGTATGTTGTTCTTATAATTATCCGGGTTCTCGTTGTATTGAGAGGCTGGAATAGACAAGGTAGGGTTTGCGGTCATTACCGTAAGCTTATTTAGGAAGCTCAGGTTATTGTCAGGATCCTTCCAGTTGACTGCGCTGGATGGGCTGCACCCTTGTTGGTAGGGCTTTGCAAAGTCACTAAGGACTGTGGCAATTCCGTTGCGCACCGCAGGGTCGGCCACCAGCAACTTGCCTTTTTTATCCATGAACGTGACGCCGTGGGCATTCAGGAACATGTTAATTTCCATGAAGGTGTCAACCGAGACCGACGACAACGTCAGGCCGATTCCATAGACACGCTGACCCTTTTTGCGCAGCCGGGTTTGCACTGGGTCACACCAAAACTGCCAAAACGCATTCCATTCCTTGGGGATATCCTTCTCCTCAAGCCCGATGTCTCGGAGCATGCTGGCCCAGTAGTGGAGGTGTATGCTTTGTTGCTCAATGGGTACGCCGTAGTAGCCAAGTTGTTTCGTTTGTCCGTTGTAAAGATGGACCGTGTCCAGCACCACAGGCAGCCACTTGCTCTTCAAGGGGAGAACTACATCGCTGACATCTTCTAGTAAGCCGTTGTACGCCCATTGCGGGCTGTATTGAAGTTCTAAGGTGTGACCGAATGCAATGTCAGGGGGCTGTTTGGCATTGAGCGCGGCCACCAATTTTTTAGGAATGTCTTCGGTGGTAAGTAAATTAAGCTCGACCTTATTGCCAGATAATTTTTCCCACGCGGAGATAATGGCGTAGAGTTTCTCCTCTTCCTCTGGGTAGTAGGCCTTATTCCACCAGATAACAACAGTTCCGGCGGCGAAGGCAGAAGTACAGAGCGTTTGAAGTACCACCATCGCCGCAAAAGCGAGCCCCACTTTCATTTTCGATTTCACTTAATCGTCCTTAAAATGTCCGTGTGCCAATTTTATTCAAATCGGAGTCCGGGCAGTGAATCGGCAATATGGTTTATTATTCCTCAATACATATTAGACGGGCTTAGCTACATTTGGTGTGGGTGCGGCTGATATAAACCCAGATTTTCCGTTAGCACTCTACTGCGGCTGCAC
>JANPPH010000287.1:0-2788 GCA_031428395.1 Gammaproteobacteria bacterium | reverse complement strand
TCGTCGAAGCAGTCCGTCGCGGTATCGATATGTTCGACTGCGTGATGCCCACCCGCAATGCGCGTAATGGCCATTTGTTTGTCCGCGGCGGCGAAATTCGCATCCGCAACGCGCAGTATCGCGACGACACACGACCGCTTGACGCACAATGCGGTTGTTACACCTGCCGCAACTATAGCCGCGCCTATCTTCGCCATTTAGACAAATGTAATGAAATACTTGGCGCCCGCTTAAACACTATCCATAATCTTTTTTATTACCAGGAATTAATGCAAGCCCTGCGAGAGGCAATCGGGCGCGGCACGCTTAATAGTTTCATCGGGGATTTTTACGCCAATCGTCAAGGCAATGTTGTATAATGGGCGGTTTTAAACCTACCCTGGTAAAAACACCTATTGCGGGCAAGTTTAGGTCGAAGGTGTAGAGCTAGCCGCGCAGAGTTAAATGTACGGTATGCGAATAGATTCGTGGCAACAAAAGCTATTGTTAAAACGCTGTTCAATTCGGGGGCGGTGAGCCCCTGCAATAAACAAGAAATAAGCCGTATAGGCTTCCATATAGAGGGAACGTGATGAGTTTTTTTATTAGCGATGCAGTCGCGCAAAGCGCGCCAGCGGCTGGCGATACCAGCTTTTTGAGTTTTCTTCCGCTGATCGTTATCTTCATCTTGTTCTATTTTCTATTGATCCGCCCGCAAGTAAAGCGCGCTAAAGATCATCGGACGATGGTAGATGCGCTAAGTAAAAACGATGAAATCGTCACCAGTGGTGGCATCTTAGGTCGCATCGTCAAAATGGACGAAAGTTTTTTAACATTGGAAATTAGCGATGGTGTTGAGGTCAAAGTGCAAAAGACCGCCGTGGCCTCATTGTTACCGAAGGGCACGCTAAAAGGTAGTTAAGCGTCTTTACGACTCTCCGATCGGAATCCTGCGATGATCAATCAATACCCGCTTTGGAAGTACCTGCTGGTCTTTATCGTGGTGTCAGCTGGCGCACTCTATGCGTTGCCAAACATTTACGGCGAAGATCCAGCCATTCAAGTTTCCGCTACGCGCGGCGCCGATGTCACGGAGAACACGCAAGCTAGCGTTCAAACCGCGTTACAAAAGGCGGCCATACCCGCCAGCAAAATCGAGCGCACGCCCAGTGCCATATTGGTGCGGTTCGCTGACACTGAAGCCCAGTTAAAGGCCCAAGAGGTAGTGAAGCAGTCCTTGGGTGAGAATTTCACCGTGGCGCTGAATTTGGCGCCGTCAACGCCACAATGGTTACGATCACTCAATGCATCGCCGATGTTTTTGGGGCTCGATTTGCGTGGTGGTATTTATTTTTTAATGGAAGTGGATGTTGATGCGGCGGTAACGCAAACCGCAGAACGCTATGTCGACGAATTGCGCGCGCTTTTGCGTACCAATAAAGCGCGCTATATCTCGGTGGCTAAGCAAGGCGATGCCATTGAGGCTAAATTCCAAAGCGCCGATATGCGTGACAAGGCACTGGCGCTAGTCCGCAAAGAATTGCCTAACTTGACTGTTGTCGAGAGTGATGGGGCTGATTTCGGTTTGCGCGTAACCTTGAGCGAGAAAGAAGCGCGCGAAGCGAAAAAATTTGCGGTTCAGCAAAACGTGACCACATTGCGCAATCGTGTTAATGAACTTGGCGTCAGCGAGCCCGTCATTCAGCAGCAAGGCGAACGCCGTATTGTGGTGCAGTTGCCGGGCGTCCAGGATACTGCCCGTGCCAAAGAAATTTTGGGCGCAACTGCGACCTTGGAGTTCCGTTTAGCGGACGAATCACATAGCGTAACCGAAGCGGTGCAAGGCCGTGTTCCGGCAGGTTCCAAACTGTATAAGCAGCGTAATGGCGATCCTATATTGCTGCAAAAGCGCGTTATCGTAACCGGTGACCAGATCACCGATGCGTCATCTGGCCTTGATCAGCAGGACGGTAGTGCCGCAGTGTTTATCAATCTCGACGGACAAGGTGCGCGCAAGATGCAGGACACCACCAAAGAGAACGTCGGCAAGCTGATGGCCGTAGTGTTTATCGAAAACAAAACGGATACGCGCACCGTTGACGGCCGCGAGATTAAGACCAAGCGCCAAGTTGAAGAAGTGATTAACGTTGCGCGGATACGCGAACCGTTTGGTAAGCGTTTTCAAATTACCGGATTGGATAGTACGTCTGAAGCGCGAGATCTTGCGTTATTGTTGCGTGCGGGTGCGCTAAAAGCCCCTGTTGATATTGTCGAAGAGCGTACAGTTGGCCCAAGCATGGGTGCCGAGAATATCGCACGCGGCTTTAATTCCACCTTGTACGGTTTTGCCGCAATCGCGATTTTCATGACCTTATATTACTTGGCATTTGGTTTTATCTCTGTCATCGCCTTGAGCGTTAACTTGTTGCTGTTGATTGCGGTGCTCTCGCTGTTGCAAGCTACGTTAACCTTGCCCGGCATGGCCGGTATCGCTCTGACAGTCGGTATGGCCATTGACGCCAACGTGCTCATTTTTGAGCGCATTCGTGAAGAATTGCGTAATGGCAATACACCACAGGCGGCGATACACGCAGGCTTCGATCGTGCTTGGTCGACTATCGTCGACTCCAACACCACCATTCTTATTGCCGGCATCTCCTTGCTATTACTTGGGTCTGGCCCGGTGCGTGGTTTCGCCGTGGTCTTGTGTATTGGTATTTTGACCTCGATGTTTAGCGCGGTCATGGTATCTCGATCCATTGTGAATTTGTATTATGGTCGGCGGCGTAAAATCGCCAAGCTGGCAATT
>JANPPH010000286.1:0-6253 GCA_031428395.1 Gammaproteobacteria bacterium | reverse complement strand
CCTCCGCGAGGAGGTAGGTTACAACTACGAGACGGTAAACTGTCGCAGGGGCGAGTTTTTCAAATGCCTCTGGCACCAACCACAATCATTTTTAATAGTTTCCTTCTAGTGTCCTTTAGGAGGGCGCCGCTCTGAACGCTCGTCTACTTTCAATCTCCGTTATCGCTGTCGGGACTTTTTTTTTAGCAGGCTATTTTTTTACATCCAGAGTAAACAGCGACGAACGTGTTGTCGGCGTCTCAGCCGACGTTGCATTGTTACAGAGCAAAATTGATGCATTGGGCAACGAAATCGAAAGACTCAAGCGAGAAAATCAGTCACTCAATCCGCACCTCAGTTCCGATTCTGCCACGCCGAAAGGTAACGATTTGTCGCCGCCGCTGCAGGACGAAACCAGCCAAGGGAAGATTGAGCCAAGAACGCCTACACCGCCAGAAACTGCACCTAAAGCGGCTAGTTTTGCTCAACAAGAGCCCCTTTCCGAAGCAGATGAGGAGCGCTATTTACAAACTGTTTCGGCTGGCTATGATAGTGCTCTTGCTAGCGAAGAGTTAGATCAACAATGGGCCACCAGCGAAGAATCTGGATTTCGTGACCGGTTGAGAACTAATGCGCCTCCTGGAACCGATTTAGGAAATATAGCTTGCCGCTCTACGCTTTGTCGCGTGGTACTTAACCATTCCACGGATGATGCAAAAGAGCAGTTAATGTCTAGCCTACACTCCGTGGTGGGCGCGAGGCAAAGCCAAGTGTTTTACCGTTATGTGTATAATCCCGGCGGCACTGTTTCAACCATTTTGTACGTAAGCCGCGACGGCGAACGTTTGCCTAAAGTACAAAGGTAGGGGCCTTTAGTCGGGTTGGTGTCCAAGAGGTAACGGACACATGGACGCCCCCCTCACTACCCTGTTTGTTGGCTCTTGCCTAAATTGCTTAATCCTTAGTCCTAGCGCACACATACATCCGGCCTATTAATGAATGCTTCAATTCTGGGTTTAAATCGTTCAAGCTCATAATCTTCACGCAAGCATCGGCGAGAATGTCTTTGTCGGCGCCATCGTCCAAGCAAGACCAAATATCATTGTCGCGAGCCTGTTCGCTGCTCAACTAAATTTGATTAAGCAATGTTGATCTCAATCACTAGGGTCTTGCGTCGGCTGGGGCGGCGAGGTAGCACGCACGCAATGGCGCGCGAAAAACACCAGAGTAACTATGTAAGCGAGCGTAAGGGCTATCATTACTATCCCGCCCCACAGCGAAATTGGCAGAAGATAGGAGGCATCACTGCCGTCAGTCGTGATGAGGTAAACCCATTCGTCCAATGCCATACTTAGGCCGGCCCCAAAAACGACCGCTAACACGTCGAATCCGCGACTATTTCCATGAAAAAGCACCAAGGGCATACCGCTAATAGTGACCAAGAGCAGCCCGGTAAACAGATGATGGATATTATAGCCGCCGATGGTGAGATTGGTTCCGGGGGACAGATGTAGAGACACCCGTAAAGCCGCAAAAGTCAGCAAGATCGACAAACCAATCAGTAGTGCACGTCTGCCATTTACCGTCATGAGTCTCTCCGTTCAGGGTGCTAACGCCCGTATTTCAACGCATTCCTACGCGTTCCACGCGTTCCAGGACACCCACTAACCAGTCAAAAATCCCATAGGATGATATGCTCTTATGGCTGTCCCCATTACCCTATTTTACTATGATGCTTGCATCTATGCCTCAGGTTTTGTGGAGTGCCCAATGATCGTTCCCAAAACACGCATTGCCCTAATGATTGACCGACAGCCATCTAGTTCAAAGGACAGTTGATGGGCCCGTTATTAACCCTGGATGAGCACGAAAAATTGCGTGCGGCAGTGCAAGCCCAGGCGCCCCATGTGGAATGCTCGCTTGATCTGGGTCGCTCAACGACGATCGTTGAAATAAGCGCGGACGGATGGCGCTGGCAAGAGCGATTTTTTCCTTATCTCGATACCTGCAATGAACGAACCATTTACTATTGGGCAGACGAAAGGTTTCAGCCCGCGTCGCGATTTACGAATTCGTTGATCAAATTGGTGCCGACGCAGTGGGGTCCACCGACGTTCGAAATCGACGGCATAAAAATGCTGCCCACAGCGAAGGTCTCCCCGTATGCCGATGCGGAACGCAAGGTCGGTTTGATTCAACCGCGCGGCAAAGTGATTTTAGACACCTGCGGCGGGCTCGGCTATTTTGCGTCCTGGTGTTTGCAGGCCCAGGCTAAGAAAATACTTTCTTACGAAAAGAATCTCGACGTGATTTGGCTACGAAGTCTCAATCCGTGGTCGCCGCAAATTGATGCAGTGCTGACCTTAACTCATGCCGATATCGCCCAGCAAATCGTGTCATTACCGAGTGATTCAGTCGACGCCATTTTGCATGATCCGCCGCGCTTCGGCATTGCCGGCGAACTTTACTCACAGATTTTTTACGACCACCTCGCCCGAGTGTTGAAACGCAAAGGCAGACTTTTCCACTACACCGGCACCCCCAACAAACTCACGAGCGGCCGCGACGTACCCAATGAAGTGGCAAAACGCTTGCGCATAGCCGGTTTTGTTGCGGAATTGAACGGCGACGGCGTGTTGGCGATTAAGAAGTAGTAACAACAAATGGAGGGAGGTTAAACCCAGATTTTCCATTAGCCTCGTCGCGAGGGTGCGCAAGGTGCTGAAGAGGGGCGAGAAAAGAAGAAAAACAGTCGGAGGCGTAGTCACTCTACGGTGACAGACTGTTTTTCATCTTTTCTCGCGCAGATTCAGTGCTTTGTGGAGCCGCAGTAGAGTGCTATTGGAAAATCTGGGTTAAAGGAAGATGCTTAGCGCTATCGAAAAAGCTATAGGATACTTTTTCGTGGATGTCCCGAATCGCCCCACAAAGCGTTGCGCCACTGCGAAGTAGCCTTATCAAAAAAGGAATGATTTACAGCCCAGCACACGGAGACACAGCGTTTACTGTGCCGCTTTTTGAGGCTGTCCTGGAAGGAATTAGGAGACAAGATAAATGCCCCATAACGTTACCTTAATCACCACTATTGCCGCCAGTCTGGGCCTTGCCCTGATTATGGGACTCATCGCCAGTCGACTGAAGCTGCCGCCGTTGGTTGGTTATCTGATTGCCGGGGTCATGCTTGGCCCCGCTACGCCCGGTTTTGTTGCGGACGCCGAACTGTCGAGCCAATTGGCCGAGATCGGGGTCATTCTGCTGATGTTCGGTGTCGGGCTGAATTTCTCCCTTGCGGACTTGCTGGCTGTCCGTCGCATTGCCGTGCCCGGCGCCATCGTTCAGATCGCAGTGGCGACGGCTCTTGGTATGGGCTTCGCCACCCTCTGGGGTTGGGGCCTGGGGGCAAGCCTCGTGTTTGGTCTGTCCCTTTCTGTGGCAAGCACAGTCGTACTCGTCAGGGCGCTGGAGCAGCGCGGCCTGCTCCAGTCGGTCAACGGCCAGATAGCGGTCGGCTGGCTGATTGTTGAGGATTTGACGATGGTTCTGGTTCTCGTGTTGTTGCCCCCGCTGGCCGGATGGCTTGGCGGCGGCGCCGGAGAGATTGCCATAAAAGGAACTGACCGGGGTCTGCTGGAAACGCTCATGATCGCCGTGGGGAAGATTTCGATCTTCATCGCTCTCATGCTTGTAATCGGGCGACGGGTCTTCCCGTGGTTGCTTGGCTTCGTTGCCAGTACCGGCTCACGCGAGCTGTTCACGTTGAGCGTGATTGCGGCGGCGGTGGGCATCGCCTACGGCGCCGCGCAACTCTTCGGTGTCTCCTTCGCGCTCGGTGCTTTTTTGGCTGGCATGGTCATGCGAGAGTCACATCTCAGCCATCGGGCTGCGGAAGAGTCGCTGCCGTTCCGGGACGCGTTCTCGGTTCTGTTCTTCGTCTCGGTGGGCATGTTATTCGATCCGAACATACTGATCCAACAGCCGCTGCAGGTGCTTGCCGTGGTTGCGATCATCATTGTTGGCAAGTCGCTGGCCGCCTTTTTACTGGTCCTTGCTTTCCGCTATCCGCTCAACACTGCGCTAACGGTGTCGGCAAGCCTGGCGCAGATCGGCGAATTCTCGTTCATCCTGGCAGGTCTTGGGGTTTCTCTCGGGCTTCTACCGCGAGAGGGTATGAGTCTTATTTTGGCCGGGGCGCTTTTCTCGATCTCGTTTAATCATCTGCTGTTCCAGATAGTCGAACCCGCGCAGACCTGGATTCGATCGCGCTCGAAGCTGGCTCGCGCCATGGAGCGCTCCGACGATCCCCTGGCGGAGTTGCCGATGACTGTCGAGTCGCGCGAGGTTACGGGCCATGTGGTGCTCGTCGGCTACGGCCGCGTCGGCCGGCGTATCGGCGAGGCGCTGGCCGGAGCCGGGTTGCCGTTCGTCGTGGCAGAGCAGAATCGTGAGCTGGTAGAGTCCTTGCGCGAACGAGGAATCTACGCCGTCGCTGGCGATGCATCGGACCCAGCCGTCCTGGTTCAAGCGCATATCGCACGTGCGCAAATGTTGGTGATTGCAACCCCCGATGCGCTGCGTGCGCGCCGAATGATCGAAACTGCGCGCATGCTTAACCCACGAATCGAGACTCTGGTGCGTACCCATAGCGAAGAAGAGGCGGCGCTGTTGCGGAACGAGAATGCCGGAACGGTCTTTCTTGGCGAGCACGAGCTTGCGCTTAGCATGACCCGCCACATGCTGGAAAAAATCGCAGCTCGCCGGTAGGATGATCGCACATTGAGCGCGCCAGCAATCAATTCCAGGGCACCCACAAAACAATATTTCCATGCCGACTCTTTGTATAAGTCAGCCAACTTTTTGTGGCTGTCCTGGAAGCAAGCGATAGGATGATATGCTTTTGTGGCTGTCCCCATTACCTTCCTAGCTGGTTTTGTCGCGGAATTGAACGGCGACGGTGTGTTGGCGATTAAGAAGTAGTAGTAATAACAAAATAGGAGGGAGATTAAAGGCAGATGCTTAGCGCTATCGTAAAAGCTATAGGATATTTTCGTGGATGTCCCGAATCGCCTTGCCATGGCATCTTTGGTCGGGCTAGAAAACGGATGCAGCAAAAAACTTGCATATATAGCTAAGTTTAGCTAAGCTAATAAAATCCTCATTCTTGAAGCCGAGAGCTACCATCCATGCACCAAGTAAATATGCACGAAGCCAAAAGCCAACTTTCGACCCTTGTAAACGAGGCGCTCGCTGGCGAGGAAGTGATCATTGCGAAAGCGGGCGTTCCGGTGGTGAAACTGATTCCCTTCCTTCAAGACACGCGCTCGCGAAAACCAGGCCGTTATAAAGGGCAAATCACCATAGCGCCTGATTTCGATCAAACTGCTAGTGAGTTGTTAGATGCGTTCGAAGGAACTAGTGAGTGAAGCGCCTATTATTAGATACACATGTACTACTATGGTGGTTAGCAGACGACGAAAAACTGGGGTTGACCACTCAAACAATTATTGCCGATGGCCGCAACGACATATTTGTTAGCGCGGCAAGTATTTGGGAGATTTCGATAAAACAATCCTTGGGCAAGCTCGTTGCGCCGGAAGATTTAGACAGCGCTGTAGAAGACGAGCGCTTCCTTAAACTCCCCATTTCCTTGTTCCACGGCCAAACCGCTGGCGCACTCCCACCTCTGCATCGCGACCCTTTCGACCGCATGCTGATTGCCCAAGCACAAGCCGAAGGGCTCACGATTGTCACGGCTGATCCAATCATCGCGAAGTACCATGTAAAAGTGTTGATGGTTTGCTGATAGGTGAGATGAGCGATGACGGAATGCTACCCCTATTTTCTGCAAGAATGGGGCTATCAGGCCTGGAATATCGCGGACAAATCCCCCATAGGCATCGAGACCGTCCATAAAGCAACCGCCGCCTCGATTACCCGGCTTGATGAAAGCTTTTTCCGAGTACGATTTGATCGCCTAACGCCGCGAGAAAAGGACTATTTGAGGGCGCTCGCAGAGCTTGGCTCTGAACCACAAAGATCAGGCGATATTGCTGAAAAATTGGGCGTTGACGTGCAAAGCGTTGCGCCACTGCGAAGCAGTCTTATCAAAAAAGGAATGATTTACAGCCCAGCACACGGAGACACAGCGTTTACTGTACCGCTTTTTGAGGCGTTTATGAAACGCATTATGCCTGGTGTTGTGGTGCATAAGCTTTGATGGAAGCAAGCTCTAGTCTGCTATGAATCTAGATTCATAGCAGACTAGAGCTTGCTTCCA
>JANPPH010000285.1:0-6112 GCA_031428395.1 Gammaproteobacteria bacterium | reverse complement strand
CACGTATACCCAGGTATTCGGCGATTGGTTATGCGATGCCGCAGCGAAAGATGAACGAGTGGTGGTGATCACTCCAGCCATGCGTGAAGGCTCCGGCCTGGTTAAATTCTCGGAACTCTATCCACAACGCTATTTCGATGTAGGCATCGCCGAACAACACAGCGTTACCTTGGCCGCAGGGCTAGCTTGCGAAGGCCTAAAACCCGTTGTCGCCATTTATTCGACCTTTTTACAACGCGCCTACGATCAATTAATACACGATGTGGCCTTGCAAAACTTACCCGTGCTGTTCGCGATTGACCGCGCAGGCCTAGTCGGGCCTGATGGCCCTACCCACGCCGGCAGTTTTGACCTCAGCTTTTTACGCTGCATCCCAAATATGCTTATCATGGCACCTACCGACGAGAATGAGTGCCGCATAATGCTGGAAACCGGCCTGTACCATCAGGGTCCGGCCGCAGTACGCTATCCTCGCGGCACGGGGCCGGGCGTGGCGATTCAGCGCACGACCTACACCTTACCCATTGGGCAGGCCGATATATGCAGAAAAGGCAAAAAAGTCGCGATATTAGCCTTCGGCACAATGCTAGCGCCAGCCCTTGAGGCCGGTGAACGGCTTAACGCCACAGTGGTGAATATGCGCTTTATTAAGCCGCTCGACGAAACGATGGTTTTAAAGCTCAGTGCTGAACATGATTTGCTTGTTACTATTGAGGAAAATTCCCTGATGGGTGGTGCCGGAAGCGCCGTGGCCGAATGCCTGGCCAGTCATCCCGAGGCACCCCGCATACCCATTATTCACTTGGGCTTGCCAGATTATTTTACCGACCAAGGCTCGCGGAACGAATTGCTCGCCGAATGTGGCCTGGATTGCCCGGGCATCTTGCGTAGCATTGCCACCTGGCGCCTCCTTAGCGATTGCCAAAAACCGGCCTCTCGGTTAATATCCTAGCAATTCAGTCAGGTATTTTAGGCTTATATGGCTGCTCAATATACATTAAGAATCACTACCGACTTTGCTGCGGCCCATACATTGCGCGATTATCCAGGCGATTGCAGCCGTATGCACGGGCATAACTGGAAAGTCGAAGTCGCCGTGACCGCGACTGCGTTGGACGACAAAGGCATGGGCGTTGACTTCAAAGTGATAAAACTGGCCGCTCGCGAGTTGGCCGGTCAATTGGATCATCGCTACCTCAATGAGGTTCCGCCTTTTGACAGTATCAACCCCACAGCAGAAAACATTGCAGTGTTTTTGTACCAAGGATTGTCAAAAATGCTAAATACCGAGCGTATCCGCGTAAGCGAAGTGGCGCTCTGGGAAACCGAGCGCGCCTGCGTGCGCTATACCGAGGAGTAAGAATATGGCAACCCAACCTGCAATCTCCATTGCCGACGTGCAAAGCCGCGTCGATGCACGCCAAATTCCCATCAACAAAGTGGGCATCAAGGCGATCCGCCATCCGGTACGGGTACGTGACCGCAGCGGCGGTGAGCAGCACACCATCGCTACGTTCAACATGTATGTCAATCTGCCGCATAATTTCAAAGGCACGCACATGTCGCGTTTCGTTGAAATTCTCAACCATTACGAACGTGAGATCAGCGTTGAATCGTTTGGTGACATGCTGGCGAATATGACCAAAGTATTAGAAGCAGAGGCCGGTCATATAGAAATGGCCTTCCCCTACTTCGTTAACAAAACCGCGCCTGTCAGTGGTGTTAAAAGTCTACTGGACTACGACGTTATATTGACTGGGGCGATGGAAAACGGCGTCGCGATCGTGTCCATTAAAGTCGTGGTACCTGTCACCAGCCTATGCCCTTGCTCTAAAGAAATCTCCCAATACGGCGCCCACAATCAACGCTCGCACGTCACCATTACGGCGCGCACCAGCGAATTTGTTTGGATTGAAGATTTAATAGATATCGCAGAAAAAGAAGCGTCTTGCGAAATTTTCGGCTTGGTCAAACGACCAGATGAGAAATGGGTGACTGAACGCGCCTACGAAAACCCCAAATTTGTCGAAGACATGGTACGCGATGTCGCGGCACGTTTAAATGACGACGCACGAATTAGCGCCTACATCGTGGAATCGGAAAACTTCGAGTCGATTCACAATCATTCGGCTTATGCACTGGTGGAAAAGGATAAAACTAAAGCGTAGTCTGATGTAGCAGGCATCGCGGAAAATCTCAGTAAACATCGAAGACTAACTTAAAGACTGTCTGGCCCGCGCCTCGCTTGATGAAAAACTCGCAGAACCGAGAGAACATCAGGTGTGACGTGATAAATCACAGTAACTGGGGTGCGCGTCACCACCATTTCCCGAGTGCCCATCACCCGTCCAGCCTTGCCCATAAAAGGTTCCTGAGCGAGTAAATCCACTGTTTCTATAACGCGCTTTGTAATTCTCGCAGCGGCCTGGAGATTATCCTCCTCGATATAACGGCGCAGGTGAGCCAAATCGTCCACTGCATCTTCCTCCCATCTTATTTGCACTTAGGAAGTTTCTGCGCAGCTGCACCATCCCAGCCTTTGACCCAATTTTTTACTTCTTGATGAGACGCAAATTTGGCCTTGCCTTGCTCTATTTTATCAAGAGCCTTTTTGATTGCATCAATCTGCCACGATTCATGCTCGATGTATTGCTGAACTGCATGCGCCATTAACCATGCTCTCGATCGGTCAGTCGCTGCGGCCATAATATCCAATTGTAGCAATGTTTCTTCATCAAGCCGTATCGATACGCTTTTAGTCATCTCTGCATCCTAGTGTATACACCTGTACACAAGTATAGCAAAAAACTTAAAACTGGAACTTACTTCCTATCGCGCGAGCTTAAGCACCAATAACTGTCCCTCGTGCTGCATAGTTATGCGGCCTAAAAACGACATTCCTAACAACACCACTTCCGGCGATTTACCCTCCATTACCACTGCATTGACATTTCGCAATTCGATAGTACCGACTTTGACGGCATTAAGCCGCACTCCGAACGCTTTGGCCGCACCATTGGCGGTATTCATGCTCATTGGAACGCCGCGTTCGAAGTCGATGCCAAGCCGCTTGGCTTCGGCGGCGTTCATGGCAATGACAGTGGCCCCGGTATCGACCAAGAAATTGACTGTCCGCCCGTTAATTGCGCCATCGGCGGTGTACATGCCATAGTTGTTGCGTGTTATGCGCACGATGGTTTCTGGCGCGGCCGTGAAACTTGCGCTAATTTGTTGGCCAAGATGATAAGTATCACGCTTACCCGCCACCTCCAGCTCGGCTTCATCAGCCGTCGCCTTGATTAAACGTACGCCTTCCGGACTGGTTTGGCCGACGGCGAGCATGTGTTGTTTGCCGTCGATATTGACCAACGCTTTACCTTTGGAGAGACCTAACACCAAAATATTATCAATGGCATAGGCGGATAAGGACACCAGGCAAATAATCAAGCCCATTACTATTTTTCGGATGATGCTCATCATGTTAAAACAAGCCTCGTTTGTTTTTAGAGCCACCTTAGGTACTGACAATGCATCCCGTTTTGATTTTTCGCCATGCACCGCATGAAGGCGCCGGTTACTGCGCCTCTTTTTTTGATCAACGTGGTATTCCCTACCGTCTTATAGCTATCGACAAGGGCGAGGCAATCCCTAAGTCTTTAGAAAGAATCAGCGGTTTGGTGTTGATGGGTGGCCCCATGAGCGTCAACGACCCGCTGCCCTGGATCACCGACGCCTTAGCGCTTATAAACCCACCAAGCGTTTTCGTTGGGTAAGTGCTTGGCGCTGCAATGTCACGTGGAAATGACGGCGGACATGGTAAAGGAGTGGCTACGGCTGGATCAGGATGCGTTGCAAAGTCCAAGCGCCAGCATACAAACTGCGAACGAAATGTTGATTGGCATAGAGCATCGCGTTGCCGCACTTCACACCGTGGCTGACGTACTTTATACGCGCTGGGTTGAGGCGCTTCGCTAAGCGTAAACGAGCCTAGAACTGATGCACTATTCTTAACCCGATACGCCGCTGGTTGATTGGAATCCGCTCAATGGGCGCGAAATCCAATGGCGCGACGGTGAGAACCTCTTGATTGAAAAGATTGTCAACCCGCAACGAAAAACGCCAATTCTGTTTAATTAAACCCGATAGCGTTGCATTGACTATCGTATAGGCTGGTACATCAGCGGTACTCTGCGTGCTCATATCATTGATAAAAATACCGTGCATCCGCCCAACACGATGCACCTCCAATGCGCCATCAGCGCGCCGCCAAGGCAGTGGATGTGCCGCACCCAGCTTCAATAACACATGGGGTGAAGCGGGCGCCTCACGATCATTGGGTGGCTGCGTCGCCCGCTGGCCCGTGACCGATCCGTAAGCGCGCCAGCTGCCCGGTTGCTTGATATTAAATACTGCTTCAATACCGCTCGCCTTTTGCGTACCTGCAAGATTTTGGTATTGTTTGCATTGTCCAGTCATGCAAGCGGGGTCCGAACTTGCGTCTTGCGCCACGATGCTCTGATTTAAGCGCGAGGTGAAGGCTGATAGGCTAACGATTCCGTTCTGTAGACGCCCTTCCACGACAGCTTCCCAGGTTCGGGCAATTTCGGGCCGTAACTGCATGTTTTCAATTTGTGAAAAGCCTTCGTCGTCGTAATACGCTTCCATTATTGTGGCAGCGCGGAAAGCCTCGCCATACAATAGCTTCCCGGTATACCGCGCGGATAACTCGTGCACATAGGCAAGACGTGGACTCAGGTGTGCAAGGTTTTCGGAGTCTGCGCTGGCATAGCCATCGAGATAATCGTAGCGGGCCCCGACGAACACGCGTTTGCCGGCAGCAATTTGGAATTCTCCTTGGCTGAACAGGCCATAATGCCAGTAGCGTTTGTCAAAGCCAGAATAATCTAAGGCGCCTTCGAGACCTTCAACTTCTTTGGCCCTGACATACTTGGCCTCAAGACCCGCGACCAACCTGTGACCCACGCCAAAATAGCGCTCATACTGCACATCGGCGCCATAGTAGGAACTGCTAACGTCGGTGAGATAAATGCTCGGATTTACGCTATAGGGATACTCGCCAACTTCTTTGAAGCTTAAGATGGAGCCGCGCACGGTGAGCATAGCGCCCTCTCCCATCTGATAGCGATCGCCCACTTCCAATGACACAGTGCGGTCTTTGTAAACCAGTTGATCGGAGTCAAAATCGGTGCCATAACTCGCTTGAGGATCGCTGCGCTGCGGCACTTCAACATGCCACTGCAACCACCGATCCTGCTTGGCAACGCGTCCAAATAGGCGGAAACTTTCTAAATCATTGTTGCCGGTAGAGTGGCCGTCGCTAAGGGGCGGGCGATCATGTTCGGGAAAATAAATATCTACGCCCTTGGTTTGCACATAACTCAACGATAAAAACGAGTTGAACCCTGTCGCGCTCACCCCACCATAAGAGCCATAGACTTTATAAAATTCTTGATTGCCGATGGCAGCCGATACTACTTTGCCGGGCGCTGTGGTGCCGGAACGTGTAATAACATTAATGACGCCCAGCACCGCACCGTCGCCATAGACGGCTGACCCCGGCCCACGGACGAATTCGATACGGTCAACGCTTTCAACGTCCACTTGGCAGGTGAGCGCGCCGCCAAATATCGGCTCGTTAATGGGCATGCCATTGATCGAACAAACAAAACGAGAATTGAAGTCGCCGGGTATAGCAAAGCCGCGAATACCCAAGGTCCGCCAAGCAAGATTTGAGGTGTTATAGACGCCAGGCAAAGAAGTCAGCGCTTCAGTCACCGACCGATAACCGAATTTACGCAACTCATCGCCCGACAAAATCGTCACATTTGCGGGCGTCTGTTCAAGCGACTGCACATAGCGACTTGCGGCAAAAACCTTGTTTTCGTTTGCCAGCAAGTCTAAAACGCCGTTGTTGTCTGCGCTTCGTAGGGTTTGTGCGACAGCGGTTGCGTGGACGATCATCATAGCCATCGGCAAGAGATACAAACGTCGCAATATACTTTTACATGGCGTTTTTACACGCAGCTGCGACGATCTTAACAAAGTGGACGGCGCCTTTTAGTTTTGCTTAGCTAGGGGATTTTGCTTCGGC
>JANPPH010000284.1:0-7569 GCA_031428395.1 Gammaproteobacteria bacterium | reverse complement strand
GCAACGACCGTCGATGACTTGCTCATTGGCCAAGACTGTTGCGTCTTTCGGGCACCAATTTACCGGGGCCGTTTTTTTGTAAACTAAACCTTTGCGAAACAGACGCGTAAAAAACCACTGCTCCCAACGATAATATTGCGGATCACAGGTGGCGAACTCACGCGACCAGTCATAGCTAAAACCCAATTGCTTAAGCTGTTTGCGCATGTAGGCGATGTTTTCGCGTGTCCACTGCGCTGGCGGCACATTGTTTTGTATCGCGGCATTCTCCGCTGGCAAGCCAAACGCATCCCACCCCATTGGCTGCAACACATTTTTGCCCTGCATACGCTGATAGCGCGCCATGACATCACCAATGGTGTAATTGCGCACATGCCCCATGTGCAGACGACCGCTGGGATAGGGAAACATTGCAAGGCAATAATATTTTTCACGCGCGCGATTCTCAACGGCATGAAAACTGCGTTCATGCTCCCAATACGCTTGGGCCTGGTCTTCTACCTGCTTAGGCTGATACTGTTCGTCCATCGTATGGTCATCAACATTGGTTATAGAAATGAAAAATCCGGGTTCAAGATACTATAGGCGTTATTTTATCCTAACATCATGATTGGTATCGGAAGCATTAGATCTATGCATAAAAGCAACCGCTTAGGAACGTTGCATTGGGTTTGCGAACAAGGGTATTGATCACGCATTGTTTCTTGTAAGTCATTAATTATATAGATTATTTTCTATACACGGAGAACTAAAATGACTTAAGTCACCCGCGCCTATCGCGGGGCGCAATATCCAGATAAGCTATTATCACACTTCTTCGCGTTGATCTGTCTCGATCCTCAACTATAAATGAATTTTTTAATTTCGAGAATTTGTGACAGTAACAACGACAGGCGGTACTGCCAATCTTAGGAGCGACATGATGAACGACAATGACAATCAATCTGGCGATGGTAAATTTACTCAGGCCTACAATCGCATGTTGGCACGCATCCGCGATATTTATGAAGAAGCTGAACGCCACACCTTACCGGCACTCCAACGCGCCATCGAAAAAGCGATCGATAAAACCACCGAATTGGGTGAACTTACCCGCGTCGAAGCCGAGCGAATTGGCGACTATCTCAAACGTGACATTGAGGATGCTGCTGCCTATCTCTCCGGGCCGGAAGCAAAAGAGTTCAGTGACTGGTTAAAAATCGACGCGACTCTTATTGAAAACGAAATTCTACAGCTATTCATCTCGGTCGCCGACAAAACCAAAATTGAACTAGCACAATGGGCATTACAAGCTGCCAATGCTGACACCTATCGAACCGGGGAAATCACTGGCATTGGTACATTACAATGCAACAACTGCGACGAGCTGCTGCGCTTTACTGCCACTGGCCACATTCCCTTATGCCCACATTGCAGGGGAACGACATTCCGGCGCACAACGGAGCGCGTGTGAGCATACAGAATTCTTAACAAGGTTCTTGATGACCGCAAGTCCGCAATATACAGAGTACATTTTTGAACTGCTGCAGCCCATTGGTCGCATGAGCATGAGGCGCATGTTCGGCGGTGTCGGAATATCGTATGGTGCGGTGCATTTCGCAATAATAATGGGTAATAGCTTGTACTTTACCGTCGATGACAGCACTCGCGAAAAGTTCGAGAAGGCGGGAATGCACCCCTTCTCGTATGTCACCAAAAAAGGACGAATATTTGTTCGGAGCTATTTCGAACTGCCGGAAGATGTTCTAAATGATGCGGAGTCGTTAAGGCTATGGGCCATCGAGTCAATCAATATTGCCGACAAGAAAAAGAAACCAAAAAGATCTCGTAGCGAGAAAGTGTAAGTGCTAATCAAAGCCGTCAGCAAAGGCGAATGCTCCATAAAAAACGCGATTTCACACGATGCGAGCGATAGGTGGGGCTTCAGCGTAAGAGGTCACCATCACAACTCTGGCGCAAGGAACCATCAAGCGCGAGAGAAAATACCAAAGTTCGGAATCCGCGTTGGGCGGCATCTTGGCATAGTTGCTTGAAGCCTTGCGGGCTTTGATATTCACGGCCATACTCGATATTAAACACGGGTTTTTTTGCCGCGATAAAAGGAGCGAGTAGCTCGCACTCATTGTATTGGTGACATTGCTCATTCACTGCAAAATCAAAATACGGCACCAGCGCCTCAATTTGATCGAGATCGTTTTTTAAACCCACAGCCAGTTTACGTTCGTGGGCCGCCTCAGCAATAGCCTTATTGTAGAATTCCTGATCGCCAGCGGTAAGCGGAAATCCACTATTGTTGGTATAACCATCCATGTTGTCGGGGTCTACGCCGTCGCAGCCCCGTGCCGCAGCAATATCCATGCGCGCCTTCATTATATCCAGGACATTTGACGACCGAACGTCTAACCAGCGCTCACCAGGCCACTCATCCAGTGGCGATCCGAGTTCCGCACTTTTAAAGCGGGGGGCATCGTCTCGCCAATCCTCATAAGTACCTGCAGAAAAATAACAAATAACTTTGCGTCCCTTGGAATGCAATAGTTTAATTACGGCGTCCGGCGTATCGAACAAATCGACGTCATACACAGCAACGTCAAAGCTTGTATTTATTTCTCCTTGCAGTTGGATCTGCCAAGTTGTGAGTGTCTTAGGCTTATACCATTCTGCATCGGGCGTTCCAGAACCTGGCGTGGTGGTGCCGGAGCCAGGTGGGGTATCGACCGAACCGGGAATATCATCATCGGGCAAAAGATCTGTCCCGCTGTCCTTTCCCGCGCCACAGCTCACCGCTACCACAACGAAAAGGACCGTAAATATTACGGTCAGAAATCTGTCCCAGCCCCCACGGGCAACTAAATTTTCACGCACAAAAAAATCCTTAAAAAACTTTCTAGCTAGTGGAACGATTATGGACATTCACAACTATATAAGTGTAGAAAGGCAAGTTTCTAAGCACCCGTTCTACTAATACATATGACGCCACAAACACGCACAGCGTCGCCGCCAAATAACCAAGACCGTAAAATCGATATCCAAAATGAAGCGAGGCCGCACTCAGCATGATGCTTAAAAAAACCAATGTTAGCTGCAACAGCAAATTTGTTCGCCGCAAATCGAGATAGGTCAACACCGCGGCTAAAAACAAGACCAGCACGTGAAAAAACGCCGCCAAAACTCCAAGCTGAAATATAGCAACCTGAGTATAAGAGCCACCGACCCAGGGCACAATAGTGGGTGCTAGCAATACCGCTACGGCCGATACTGTACCCTGCATAATCATCATCGTGCGTAATTTTTCGGCCAAAAAAACTTGAATACCGTGCTGGTGGTGTTGCAATGTGGCGTAGGTGCTGTGGCCATTTGCCTCGTGATAGTAACGCCGTATGCGTTCTTCAAGCCCCGTTTCCAATGCCACTAAAATATAGGTTAAACCTGGGATAATAGTTAAATAAACCAAAAAAAGGGCGTGATCGTACTCGTTAAAAAAACGCATTATGCTGGCTGTTTGTTGGGCTTCCGGAGCCCACCACATAACCCATTTGTCGGCCCATGTCGCCGCAGCGGCCAATAATCCGTATAAGGCCAAGCCTGGGTAACGACGGAAGTACAGCCAATAATTGGGCTGCCATCGTAGTGGATAGGGATATTCTGCCAAGGTGCGCCCCAAAACAGAAAACACGATTAACACTAGCCCAGCGTTGAAGCCGTATAGTAGACCCGCCGTGCCGTAAATGGGCCCAAGTACGCAGGCGCCAATAGCCGCAACTAACATGCCCGCGCAGAAGGCAAGCGCATAAATAACGTAGCCGCGCAGCACGGACAAGAAAATGCCAACGACCCAAGTCATCGCCACCAAGCAATAATTTAGGACCGCAGCGATCCGAACATCGGTCGAAAGATCCGCAGCCACGCCATAAAAAAACCCGGATATCGCTACCCCACTAACGATCACCAATAGCAGTGCTTTCATCATGACACCGGGAATATCCGCTAAGGTCTGCTTATAAACGCAGTCGGCAACGAAGCGCGTAGTGATCAAAACGATGGGCGCCGTAAACACCAAGGAGAAGGCGAAGTTGTAAACAAGGATTACATGAAAAAGGGCTATGCCCTGACTATCCATCACCGGCAAAACAAGAGATCGAGTTAACGCCAGCGCTAATATCGTAAATATCCACGGTCCAGTGCTGACGAACCCCGCCAACAAATAGCCGCGCACCACTGAGACAACATCGTCGCGATTGACTAAATCGCGTAATGCGAAAGCAACGCCTGCCATTACAAGGCCCGCCGTGTAATGGCCAAATCATGCTCAGTCGATACCCGGTTAATCATACTTGCGTAAAGATCGCGGTAAAGGCCATCTATCGTATCCTTATTGTATAAAGCTCGCACCCGCGCTTGGAGATTGCGACCGCAGCGCTGACGAAATGCAGCATCTTTTAGTAAAGAGCCAATGGCTTCTGCCGTTGCGTTGGGTGAGGCAAGCGCCGTGATTGCACCTCCAACACCATAAGCAGGATGTTCGCCACTTGCCCCCATAATCATTTCCCGGCAAGCACCTACATCAGTCGCCACCACGGGGATACCCGCAATCCCAGCCTCCAACACCACCAATGGCTGCGCTTCGCTAAGGCTCGTGAGTACAACTATATCGACCTCTCCAATGTGATTGTCCAGCCAAACGCTGCCCAAAAATTGGATAAACTGTTTGCATTGCAACTGCTCTACCAATGCCACGCATTCACGAAAATATTCCGGGCTCTCGTCGGTTGGCCCCATAATTAACACGCGAATTGCAGCAAATTTCACTTTCAAAATAGCGCAGGCACGAATCAGAGTTTTTAGATCTTTAATGGGCACGACGCGACCAATAAACGCAATCGTCAGCTCGCTATCATCGCCCTTGCGCTGCAAATTCGGAAAACGGTTCGTGTTGATTCCATTCGGTATGACGAGTAATTTATCGGCGCTGGCGCCATCTCTCAGTTGAAAGCGCTGATTACCTTCATACAATGTAATAATGGGTTCGCTGACGCCGTAACAGGCACGCGCATAACCAATAAAGGTATTAATCCAGATGTCCCGCAGATCCAGCTCTTTATGCTTGACGTTCACATCAGTTGTCGGCTCACCACCGAGCCAATCTGCTAAAGTCAGCTCGATGCGTCGTTCGTTAGAATAAATACCGTGCTCCGTTAGTATGGCGGGCCGCTTCTTTTCTAAATGGGCGCGCGCAGCAAATAGGCCTGCATATCCTGTCGATATGGTGTGATAGACGTAGGCCTCGGGCATATGGCCAGATAGGACACCCAACAGGCTGCCAATCATCGACCGCCATGACCAGAAGTAATTGGGAAATGAACCATGGGGCAAAACGGACTGATACATGCGCACAAGCAGATCCCACGCGGCACGGGAATCCAGTAACGTCTGCACCCCTCCGTGCCTTAAAGGTTCCAGGATTGTGGTGATGCGACGTATTTCAGGCAAGCTCCCAGTACCTTTTTGCAATGCGACGAGCGGCGCTTCTAGCGCTGCACATATATCCTTGATCACGTGCTCGGCCACTTTGCCCACGGAGCAGGTTAATAGACTTACGTGATGAATTCCCAGCACATTGCTAGGAAATTCGTAGCGACGCTCCAGCCCTTCTAGCTTCGGCACGATTGAAACAATGTAAAAAGTTAAGTGTGAGTGGGCTTTGATAAGTTGATCTACCCAACTGGAAACGCCGCCGTACACATAGGGATAGGCTCCTTCGATTACTAGACAAACGTCTGCAATCGTCGGTGCCTGGGCGGATCCTAAAGTATTTTTTTCGAACTTCATTTACGTTGCCTTACACGAGGCTGAGATTTTTCAAACTAAGTGATCTTCTTAAATCACCGGCGACGAGCTGTTAGGTCGAAGCTAGGGCTCTTTTACTGCTAAGGGTATTGCTCAGGGTGTTGCTTCGGGGACGGGCTTTTGCGTCCCATCCCGACCAAATCTCTACAATCGACCGTACCCGCCGCGGCAAGGTCGCCAGCCACTCCTCACCACAACGATCCTTAAGACATCGTCGCAACAACTCAAATTCTTTAAGCGCATACAACGCTTCGCAATACCACAATGCTTCCTCCCTGGTTGATGGACCCAAGGGAGCGCTTGCCACTGCTGCACGCGCTTCGTCATAGCATCCGCTTCGAACCAAGATACGCACGAGGGCCAGGCGAACTCGCGGACTTTGTGGGCGCTTTGCCAAATAACGTTGATACGACCTCAAGGCCATTACCCTTATTTCAGCGATGCGGTGTTGATCCGCTATACCTAAATACGCATAACTATCACAGTGAAGCGCCAGCGTGAGTTCAGTTTCTCCGCTATCTAGCGCTGTCTGCGATGACTGCAACTCGATCCATTTTTTTGTGAAACGATGTTCGTATTTCTCTATAACTGTCGCCGCTTGGACGCGTACTACCGCTTCATCATCCACCAAAGCATGGCGTAAAATGGGGGCGAACTCTACCTTCAGGTCACGAGATAACTCAGCGATCACGCGGAGCTTTGCGGCGTAATTTCCATGATAAATAACATCCCATAGAGATTGGGTTCTTTCATTGGTCCACTGTGGCGCTTTATCACGCTTAGTCGCAGACGATGAGCCATCATTCACGAGGACTGAGGCCGCGAACCACTGCTGCGCAAGCTGTCCTTTATGCTGAAAAAGCAAAAGACTAATCGCAGCAATCAATGCACCTCCCGCTCCCAAAAAGGAAAATAGCGCCGTACCCACAGTCAGCAAGTAAGGTAACCGTAAGTCGCAAAAGCGACGGTGAAAAGACCAAGACCAAATAACCACCGCTCCGACCAGAAAAAAATGCAACCGCATGAAATCTGTTAGCGCGGCCATCTGGCCAAACGACGCAAAGACCATTTTTGCTTCCGCGAGTGTTATCGCCAACGCGATCGTCGCGCACTCAATGAGGGCGCGACGAGGGAGAAATATTTTTTTTTCTTGACCGACATTCATCACTAGGCCACCGTCGGAAGCCGTGCTTGCTCCGCTGCGAAGTCGGATAGCCCCGAGATTTTTACTTGAATTGGAATATGCTGTAGCCTTCGAGGCAAGCGTTCCAGTACGGATGATTTAAGCTTTTGCGCGACCACCCGCGCTTCTGCTTCACTGGTCTTGGGCAATACAATCCGGTACGTACCTGTCGCATCGTCGCGAGTGACGACGAAATCCGTGTTACGTAACTGGCGAATAGCCTCGTCTAGCGCAGCACCGACCATGGGGCGATCTTCACGGTTGACGTCGTCCAACAACGAGGGCCGGATAACTATCGTGGCAACATCGAATCCAATGCGTTTACGTAATCCATCCAGCAACTGTAATTGTTGCTTAAGTGGCACATCCGACAACGCCTTTTGAATTGACATTGATGGGCTGATCTGAATCACGTTGCGCGCCGCCTGCAATTCTGTCAGCGCGGTCCCCATCCAATCACAAACAATACTACAACGTGCAACAGCGTGGGTGTTCAACTCAACAAAAGACATGCTTTCAATTTTCAGCATGCCCACAAC
>JANPPH010000283.1:0-2473 GCA_031428395.1 Gammaproteobacteria bacterium | reverse complement strand
AATAAGCTGCGTGTTAACTTGCGCCAAGCGCTGGCTTATTTGGATCGCCAACCCAGTAATTCAATTTGGGAAGACGTCGGCAGTCAGCTAAAAATGCTGGGCTTTGAACCGGGTTGGGGTCGAACGCTGGCGCGCATCCGTGAAACGCTCGCAATGCTGTCTGATTTACTGGAAGCGCCTGAACCTACCACGGTAGAGCGTTTTTTAAGCCGCATTCCCATGATTTTCAATTTGGTCATTCTCTCGCCGCACGGTTATTTTGGTCAGGCAAACGTGTTAGGGCTTCCCGACAGCGGTGGTCAGATCGTGTATATCCTCGATCAAGTGCGCGCTCTCGAAAATGAGATGCGTAAAAACATTTCGGAACAAGGCCTCAATATTACGCCACAAATTCTGGTTATCACGCGTCTAATTCCCGATGCGCCCGTCGGCACAACCTGTAATCAACGCACCGAGCACATCCTTGGTACAGAGCGTGCGCGAATACTGCGTGTGCCTTTTCGCGAGGCCAATGGCGAGATCGTTACGCAGTGGTTGTCGCGATTTAAAATCTGGCCATATTTGGAGCGCTACGCCGACGAAGTCGCTAAAGAAGTGTTTACGGACTTAGGGGGGCGCCCAGACTTGATTATTGGCAATTATTCTGACGGCAACTTAGTCGCATCGTTACTTTCGCAGCGCCTTCATGTCACGCAGTGCAATATTGCCCATGCATTGGAGAAAACGAAATATTTGTTTTCCGATTTATACTGGAAGGAAAATGATGCCCAGTATCATTTTTCTTGCCAATTCACAGCAGATTTAATCGCCATGAATTCAGCCGATTTCATTGTTGCGAGTACCTATCAGGAAATCGCTGGCAAGGAAGACAGTGTAGGTCAATATGAAAGCTACAACGCGTTTACCATGCCAGGCATGTATCGGATTGTGCACGGCATTGATGTGTTTGATCCAAAATTTAACATAGTCTCTCCGGGTTCAGACGACAACGTATATTTCTCTTTCAAAGACGAAAAACGTCGCTTGGCGGCTTTGCACCCAGAGCTTGATGAATTGATCTATGGGACAAATCCTCGTCAAGATGCAAAAGGCAGCTTGAGCGACCGGACTAAGCCGATTCTTTTCACCATGGCACGCCTCGATCACATAAAAAATGTTACCGGCTTGGTCGAATGGTACGGCCGTAGCAAGGAGTTGCGTCATGAGGCGAATTTGGTTGTCATCGGCGGCTACGTCGATGCGTCACAGTCAACGGATCACGAAGAGCAGTCTCAGATCCAAAAAATGCATGAACTCATACGCAATCACCGACTCGAAGAAAATATACGTTGGCTCGGCGTACGCTTAGATAAAAACATGTCAGGCGAGTTGTACCGTTATATCGCTGACAAGCGAGGCATCTTTGTGCAGCCCGCATTGTTCGAGGCCTTTGGGCTCACAGTGATCGAGGCGATGGTGTCGGGTATCCCCACCTTCGCCACCCGCTATGGCGGCCCGCTTGAAATTATCGAAGAGGGTGTCTCTGGATTTCATATCGACCCGAATCACGGTGGCGAAACGGTAGCGAAAATCGTCGATTTTCTACGTCGTTGCCGAGAACAGCCTCAGTACTGGGAAGATATCTCGGAAGGTGGCATGCAACGCGTTAATTCGCGCTACACCTGGGGGCTATATGCCGAGCGAATGATGAGCTTGTCAAGAATTTATGGTTTTTGGAAGTATGTCACCAACTTAGAACGTGACGAAACCCGGCGTTATTTGGAAATGTTTTATGGCTTGCAGTACAGACCATTGGCACAAAACGTGAGATAGGTGCTTGCCATACAAAACCAATGCCTCGGTTAGTGCTATCATAACGACCCACATCTATCCCGGCACTTAATCGCGCATAAATGGCTTTTTTCGCGCCTATGCCATTGAGGTTATTCAATTCGTGTCTGATTTAAATCCCCGTCAACGTACTGCAGTGCGGTACCTCGATGGCCCACTGCTTGTGTTAGCTGGCGCGGGCAGTGGAAAAACCCGAGTTATTACGCAGAAAATCGCTTATTTACTAAACGAATGCGGCATAACTGCGCGGCATATCACCGCAGTAACATTTACCAATAAAGCCGCGCGCGAGATGAAAACACGCGTCGCAACTCTTCTAGCGGGACAGGCCACGCGTGGATTGCAAATATCGACGTTCCACACGCTTGGACTGAAAATCATTCGCGCGGAAGTTGCTGTGCTCGGCTATAAGCCCGGCTTTTCCATCTTTGATTCCCAAGATAGCGCCGGACTAGTGCGTGAATTAATGCGTAAGGAGTTCAACGGCGATAGTACCGCCGACTCCATACAATGGCAGATTTCCAGTTGGAAGTCAGGTTTAGTAACCCCGGAAGAGGCGCTAAATATTGCAGGCAGTGACGCAGTGCTACACGCCGCGGCCCTTATTTATGCACGCTACCAACGCAATCTGCGCGCGTATAAT
>JANPPH010000282.1:0-4200 GCA_031428395.1 Gammaproteobacteria bacterium | reverse complement strand
GGTGCAATATCATTTGGCGGTGGCGATGATTAAAAGCGGCGCAAAAATGCAAGGTCGCGATATTTTAGAGCGTGTTTTGAAGTCCAATAAGCCGTTTAGGGAAAAAGACGAAGCCCAAAGATTGTTCGACTCGTTATAAGGCCTTGCTAAAACTAGGCCCACACAGTGGGTGTCTCTTGATTCGCCGGATTCTGGTTGGGCATGCATGACAAAGTAAAGATTTTCTAGAGCGCTTTATTGCGGCAGAAAGTTTCAGCAGGGAATGTCGGTATACTTTACATTCATTTCGTTACGTAGCAAATTCCCTCGCGAAAACAGCCAGTTATTAGTTGGCATAAATTTTGCTGGCTCGTTGTTGGACTGGTGTCTAATTTTAGTTTACTTGTGCCGGGCCGATAGCGACCAGGTGAAAGTGATAAAACCGCGCTCCGTCGTTCTTGGGGCAACAAATAAGGTGTGTAGTAAGTGGCCGAATATATAAAAATTGTAACGCGATTGATCAACCTGTGCGTAATCTTGGCCTTGGCTGGGTGCGCCAGTACTCTTCCGGAATTAAGCATGGATGCTGCTGTGGAAAGCGAGGCATCGGACTTCCGTTTAGCGCCTGGGGATACGGTAAGTATCTTCGTTTGGCGTAATCCTGAATTATCGGTGACGGTGCCAATCCGGCCTGATGGTCGCATTACGATCCCTTTAGTCGAAGACCTTACAGCAAGCGGCAAAACTCCACATGAGTTAGCGCGGGAGATTGAAACGAACCTGGGTGCTTTCGTGAAGAGCCCTGTCGTGACCGTCATTTTGACCTCCAATGGCTCGGCAAATGGCCAGCAAGTGCGCGTCATTGGTGCCGCAGTCAAACCCCAATCGATACCTTATCGCGATGGCATGACGTTGCTCGATGTCATGATTACCGCGGGGGGGTTAAGCGATTTCGCAGCGGGTAATCGGGCGAGCTTGGTGCGCACGGTGAATGGTCAATCGCAGCAGTTCCGTGCGCGCTTAGAAGATTTGCTCAGAAAAGGTGACATCGGGGCGAATGCCCGTATGCACCCGGGCGATATTTTGATTATCCCAGAAGCGCGGTTCTGATTATGTTTGAAACTGTTTCTAAATTGACTTTCCATGCCAAGGGCGTCTGGCGCTTTCGCTGGCATATGATGCTGGTGACTTGGTTTGTGTGTCTCGCAGGGTGGATGGTCGTCCACTTTATTCCGGATCAATATAAGGCCAGTGCGCGCATTTATATCGACACCGAATCCATGTTGCAGCCGTTATTGCAGGGCATCGCTGTCGCAAAGAATCAGCAGGCGCAAGAGATTACACGGCGGCTTTTGAGTCGGCCCAATATGGAAGCCATCGCGCGCGATACCGATTTAGACTTGCGCGCAAAAGATTCCGTGGAAATGGAGAAACTGCTTGAAGAGTTGAGTAGAAAAATTCAAGTAACCAACCGCGGTAGCGAATTTCTCTATACCCTAAGCTATGAAGACAGTGATCCCGCAGTCGCCAAGCGTGTCGTCCAAGCGATAGTGAATAAATTTGTCGAAGGGAATCTTGGCGAGAATCGCAAAGACAACGACGTTGCGCAGCGCTTTCTTGAACAGCAAATTGGTGAGTATGAGGCCAAGCTTACCGCCGATGAGCAACGCCTGGCCGATTACAAACGTGAAAACGTCGGCTTAATTCCAGCAGAAGGTGGCAGAGACTATTATCAGCGTTTCCAAGAGGCGATGGGCAATTTGGAAGAGGCGAAATTGCAGTATGCGGAAGCCGCCCAGCGCCGTGACGTTTTAAGAGAACAAATTACCCAGGTTCCGCAGAAAATTAGTCTGGCCGATAGCAACGCACTCCGTGATCTTAGTGGCGGAGCCTCACCGGTAGCAATGTCGTTAGACATGAGGATCGTGCAGCTTAGAAGTCAGTTGAGCGACATGCAGGCGCGATTTACGGATCAGCATCCAGATGTGCTAATCGCCAAGAATGCACTTGCCGATTTGGAAGAGCGCAAACGCCAAGAGGGTTCAGTGAGTAAGCCGGTGGAAGCGCAAGCACCCGTTCCAATGGGAAGTAACCCTGCCTACCAACAGATCAAGTTAGTTTTGGCCGAAGCGGAAGCAACGGTGTCTTCGTTGCGCGCTCGAGTGAATCAATATGCAATTCAAGTAAACGAGTTGCGCGAGAAGGCATCTGTCATCCCGAAGATGGAGGCGGAATTGTCTAAGTTGTCGCGTGATTATCAAGTTAATAAGGAAAAATACGAGATATTATTGAGCAAGCGGGATTCGGCGAAGATTTCCGAGCAGGCTGCGCAAAGCTCCGATGAAGTCAAATTTAAGATCGTAGATCCGCCTTTTGTACCACAGGTACCTTCGGGCCCAAATCGATTGCTGTTTATGTCTGTCGTGCTGTTGGCGGGGATAGTTGCTGGGATAGGTTTTGCGTTTTTTATGTCGCAATTGCAGCCTGTATTTTTTACGGGGCGTGACTTACGTCAAGCTTTGGCAGTTCCTTTGCTGGGGTCGGTAGCGATGTGTCGTTCACCTTCGGCACAACGCAATCACCGCATCGCCTTAACTGGATTTGCAGCAGCCAGTGCCGTGTTGTTATTAGTTTACGGTACGCTCGTTGCCGCGCAATCTTCCTTCGTGGTAGGGGCGATGCTCAAGTCATTAGTGGGGGGCGCAGCATGACCAAATTAGTTTCTCAATTAGGTTTGGACGCTCTTACAGAGCGCGCTGATCAGCCTAAACCTATTGTTATTCCGACGATTTCTCCTATCGACGTCTCCACGTCGAGTACGCACACGTTAGCGCCGGAAGTTAATGCGCGCGAAGTTTTCATTGATTTGGCTCTCCTTAAAGAGGCCGGAATGGTGACTCCGGATAACTCACGCAGTCAAATTTCGCGTGATTATCGGGTAATTAAACGGCCGCTACTCAACAATGTATTGGGGCGCAGTGCCGCACCTATCCCTAATGCAAATTTAATAATGGTAACAAGTGGTTTGCAGGGTGAAGGTAAGTCCTTCTCGTCGATTAACTTGGCGATGAGTATTGCGATGGAGCTTGACCATACCGTGTTGCTGGTCGAAGCGGATGTGATTAAGCCTGCGATATTTAAATATCTAGGTTTGCCGCGTCCCGCTACGGGCTTAGTCGACTATTTGGAAAAGCAGACCCCGCTAAGCGACATTTTGTATAAAACAAATATTCCGAAACTCACGTTGTTGCCAGCAGGTCCGCCACATGAGCGCGCCGCAGAACTCCTTTCGAGCTCCGGAATGACGCGATTAATGCTGGAGTTATCCGAGCGTTATACTGATCGAATTATTATCATTGATTCGCCACCATTGTTATTATCAAGCGAAGCCGTTGCGCTTTCCGGTTTGGTGGGCCAGATCGTTATGGTAGTTGAGGCAGGTAAAACGCCCCAAACCGTAGTGAAAGACGCGCTTGCGTTGGTCAATTCGCAGCAAGTGGTGGGCGTTGTTTTAAATAAAACGACAAGCAAGGAACGTGGTTACGGCTACGGTGTGTATGGAGATTTTGAGACAGAGGGCGTTTAGTTGTTATCCCCATTATTTTCTAAGCAGCGTTACGCTGCAGCGTTAGGCGTTTTTTCGATTTTCCCCACTGTTGTGGCGTATGCTGCCGATTGGGAAGTAGTGCGCTCAATTAGCGCTGCGGAAACCTATACCGACAACGTGCGCTTGGCGTCCGATAATGAAGACAAGCAATCTGATCTGGTAACTCAAATTGAGCCAGGTATTGTCGTGAAAGGGACCGGACGGCATGGCGTTGCGTCGCTCAATTATAGCGCCCAAGGGCGGATATATAAGGAGCAAGAGAGTAGCAATCGAATCGATCACCGGCTTTTATCATCGGCTAAAGTGGTGTTGTTGCCTAAGCATGTGTTCCTCGATGCGACCGGCACTATAAGCCAAGAGTTAATCTCACCTAATGGTCAGCTCGCGTTGCAAAATATTGCGTCGACGGAAAACAAATCCACGGTCACCACGGCCAGTATTTCACCCTACCTGTTAATGCCCCTCGGCAACAATACGAGAGCGGAGCTGCGTTATAAGCACGGCGAAGTTATCTATGAAAAAGAGACTTTGGCAGATGCGCAGTCGGATGAAGGCACAATGGCTATTAATGGCGACTTATTTTCGGAGCAGATGTTGTGGTCATTGCTATATCA
>JANPPH010000281.1:0-4545 GCA_031428395.1 Gammaproteobacteria bacterium | reverse complement strand
AACGCATAGAGGTGCCTGAGTTACCGCAATCCAATGGACCACTTGGCTGCTTCAAACCATGCAGGCCAACGCCATTAATTGAAACGCGGCCTTGGTGAGGACCTTCTATAGCAACGCCCATGGCGCGAAATGCAGCGACTGTCGCCAAGCTATCTTCGCCTTCCAAAAAACCACTGATTTCGGTGACGCCTTCCGCCAGCGAGCCCAACATGATGGAGCGATGGGAGATGGATTTATCGCCTGGGACGCGAATGCGGCCTTGCAAACGACCGCCAGCGCTGACATGGTAGGAAATGGGCTTAGTGCTCATGCAACTCTCTCAAACGAACAACGCATTATTCTACACGAAAACGGTCTCTGGCTGCCTTAGCGCGGGTGAACATAGACTCGATGTCCTCACCCTGGTCTTTTTCGATCATTTGCGAAAGAGTCTCAAGGTCAGCGGAAAAACGTTTGAGCATGGTTAAAATTGCCTGTTTGTTCGCTAAACAGATGTCGCGCCACATGCGCGGATGACTTTTCGCAATGCGCGTAAAATCGCGAAAACCACCAGCGGCGAAGCGGAAAATTTCTTCGCTCGCGTCCATTTGCACCAGGGTGTCGACTAGCGTGTAGGCAAGCAGATGCGGTAGATGGCTGGTGGCGGCTAGGACTTCGTCGTGATGCTCGGCACTCATTTCCACACACTCCGCACCAGCCTGCTCCCACATCGCGCGTACCCGCTTGAGGGCTGCAGGCGATGTGGTATCGGTGGGCGTGAGGATCACGCGGCGTTTATCGAATAATTCGGCGAAAGACGCTTCGACGCCGCTATTTTCGGTGCCTGCAATAGGATGGCCTGCCACAAAATTAGCGGGCACAGTGCCGAATACATTTTTCGCCGCCGCAATGACGCAGCCTTTGACGCTGCCTACATCGGTGATGATTGTTGTCTCGTCTACATGCGGGGCAATTTGCCTCAACACAGATTCGGTGGCGCCCACTGGCACAGCAAGAATTACGACGTCGGCACCCTGTACGGCGCGTGTTACATCGCTTTCACCACGATCAATCACTTGCAACGTCATCGCGCGTTGCAAAACATCAGTGCGAGTGTCTGTGCCCACGACTTCACCACAGTAGCCTGCGCGTTTTAACGCGCGCGCCAAGGAACCGCCGATCAATCCAACGCCGATAAGCGTGAGTCGACTAATCACTCTGGGCATCTCTTACATCGCGACGGCAAAGCACACTCATTACAATACTGCGTCGGGATAGGAACCCAGGATTTTTAACATCGCCGCCTCATCTGCAAGTTCTTTTAATGCCGCTGCCACTTGTAGCTCTTGTAGATGGCCTTCGATGTCGATGAAAAACACGTAATCCCATGCTTCTTTGCGCGAGGGCCGTGATTCGATGCGGGTCATGGAAATGCCGTGTTTGGCAAAGGGTGATAACAGACGGCACAGTGCGCCCGGCTGATTGCGCGCCGACAATAACATGGATGTTTTGTCTTTGCCGCTAGGCGGCGGCGACTTGCGGCTAATGACGAGAAAGCGCGTGGTGTTGTTGGGCTCATCCTCAATGTTCGAGGCAAGCATTTTTAGCTGGTAGATTTCCGCGGCCATTTGACCTGCGATCGCGGCGGCCGTGATATCACCGGCGACTTGTCTTGCCGCTTCGGCGTTACTACTTACTGCAACGTGTTCGACGCCCGGCAAATGCATTTCTAACCATCGGCGACACTGTGCATGCGCTTGTTGATGGGCATAAACGCGTTCAATGCGCGTTAAATCGCCGCTGCCTAGCAAATGATGATGAATTCGCAATTCTACTTCACCGCAAATCTTTAGCGGCGACTGTAGGAACATATCAAGAGTATGATTGACCACGCCCTCTGTTGAATTCTCAACTGGCACTACGCCAAAGTGCGATGCACCCGCTTCCACGTCGCGGAATACTTCGTCGATGGAGGCGTGCGGCACGGTACTGACGGAGTGGCCAAAATGTTTAAGCGCAGCGGCCTGTGTAAAGGTGCCTGCGGGGCCCAAAAAAGCAATCTTAAGGCGTTCTTCTAGGGCTAGGCAGGCGGACATGATTTCACGGAAAAGGCGCGCCATTTCTTCGGCAGGCAAATCGCCGTTATTACGTGCCATGACCTTACGCAACACAACGGCTTCACGCTCGGGCCGATAATACGATGCGTTGTCGCCAGCATCGTTTTTAACTTTAGCGACAGCCTTGGCGCAGGCCGCACGTTCGCTGATGAGCGCTTGAATTTGCGCATCCAAGGCGTCAATGCGACCGCGAATGTTCTTCAATGCCTCATCAGCGGCATCCGGATTCTTGGAGTCAGCAGCCATAGTATTCTGCGCGTAAAAAACGACCTCTCGCGGCTGGCCATACCCGCCGCGAGTGCACGACTACAACACCCGCACCGACAATACGCCCTTGATCGCAGCGATTTTATCGATGACTACTTGCGGAATCTCGCTTTCCACATCCGCCATGGTGTAAGCCAATGCGCCTTGCGATTTGTTGATCATGTCGCTGATATTAAGCCCTGACTGCGCCATGGTGGTCGAAATTTGGCCGACCATATTCGGCACATTAGAGTTGGCGATTGCAATGCGGTAAGTGCCTTTTATGCGCGGCATATCAACTTCAGGGAAATTGACCGAGTTGTGGATATTGCCGTTCTCCAAAAAATCTCGCACTTGATCAACCACCATCATGGCGCAATTCTCTTCCGCTTCTTCCGTTGACGCACCGATATGCGGCAGCGTAATCACGCGCTCATGATTTTTTAATAAATTGGTGGGGAAGTCGCACACATACGCGTAAACTTTACCCGCTTTGATTTGCGCCGAGACAGCCGCATCATCAATAATGCCTTCACGCGAAAAATTCAGAATGACGACGTTGTCTTTCATGGCTTGTAGGCGTTCGGCATTGATCATATTCTTCGTCGCGTCAACCAGCGGAACATGCAACGACACCATATCTGAACTGGCTAATAGATCGTCTACACTACGTGCTTGCTGCACGTCGGCGGACAACTTCCACGCACCTTGTACCGTAATTTGCGGATCAAAGCCGATGACTTTCATGCCCAAGCTGATCGCGGCATTGGCCACGCGGATACCGATTGCGCCTAAACCGATAACGCCTAAGGTTCGCCCTGGCAATTCGAAGCCGACATAATTTTTCTTTTGTTCTTCGACTTGCTTGTTGATGCTGGCGTCATCACCTTCAACGTGGCGCGCGTAGTCCCATGCTTGGCAAATATTGCGCGCGGCCAAAAGCATGCCCGCGATAACTAATTCTTTTACCGCATTAGCATTGGCGCCAGGTGTATTAAAAACCACGATGCCACGATCGCTCATCGCTTTGACAGGGATGTTATTGACGCCGGCGCCGGCGCGGCCAACCGCTTTCACTGAGACTGGAATGTCGATGTCGTGCATTTTGAATGAACGCAGCAACACCGCATCAGGATGCAAGATTTCTGAGGCAATTTCATAACGATCGAGGGGAAACCTTTCAAGGCCTTTGACAGAGATATTATTGAGGGTTTGTATTTTTAACATGTGTCTCTTCCGGTGTTCGCGATAACTTTTTGGGTGGCTGCGTTAGCCGCGCCTTCCGCGATTAAGCGGAAGGAATTTGAGGCTAACCGTAACGTCTTTCAAAATCCGCCATGAAATTAACTAGCGCGTCGACGCCCTCTTCGGGCATGGCGTTATAGATGCTAGCGCGCATGCCACCCACTGAGCGATGACCTTCTAAGGTGATCAAACCGGCAACGGCGGCTTCGCTCAAAAATTTGCTTTCGAGTTCTTTTTTGGCAATGGTGAAAGGCACATTCATCCAAGAGCGGGAAGCAACTTCGACGGGATTGGCATAAAAGCCCGTAGCGTCGATGATGGCATAAAGTCTATTTGCTTTGCGCTTATTCGCCTCGGCTACGGCGACCAGACCGCCGCGGCGTTTTAACGACTGAAAGACCAGCCCCGCGAGATACCAGGCGTAGGTGGGCGGGGTGTTGTACATCGAGCCATTGTCGGCGTGGATTTTGTAATCCAACATCGCAGGAGTGCCTTGGGTGACTTGGCCGATCAAATCATCGCGGACGATGGCGACAGTTAATCCAGCTGGGCCAATATTTTTCTGCGCACCGGCGTAAATAACACCGAAACGCGAGACATCAACCGGCCGCGAAAGGATGGTGGATGACATGTCTGCGACTAAAGGTATGTCGCCGCTGACCTCTGGCACCCAGTGAAACTCCAAGCCACCAATCGTCTCGTTAGGCGTGTAGTGAACAAACGCGGCATTCTTATCAAGCTTCCATTCCGAAAACGCCGGGATGTGCATGAAATTTTCTTTTTCAGAACTGGCGGCTACATTGACCTGGCAAAAGGTCTTTGCTTCACTGATGGCCTTTTTCGACCACATGCCGGTATTGATGTAATCGGCGCTCGTTTTACCGCGCAGCAGATTCATGGGCACCATGGCGAACTGGCTGCTCGCCCCGCCCTGAAGGAACAACACTTTGTAATGGGC
>JANPPH010000280.1:0-3207 GCA_031428395.1 Gammaproteobacteria bacterium | reverse complement strand
ATGCCTGAGATGGGGGCATTGCCCCAAGGCAACACATCCAGTTGGGCGTGACAGTTATAGGTAGGGGTAAGCGCGCCTCGCGACGAGAGCCATTGCCCCAGCCCCTCGAGCAACTGACGCACTCCCGCCAATTCCATCACCAGCCGCTCTCGCTCTGGCAGACCCGCAATCGCTTCGGCCAGATTTTTCTTGAAATCTTCGCGCTGTAATCCTTCAAGTGGGCCGGGAGCGCCGTCAGAAAGATCCACCGTGATAGCTTCATCATCAACGCCCATATCATCGAAGCTCAACATCAGATAGCCGCTGGCATCCTGCAAAGTTTGATGATATTCATCCAAGGTCATACCCATAACTTCCGCAACTTCATTGTCACGTGCGTCACGACCTTTGAGGTTTTCAATATGCCGCACCGCTTCAGCAACTTTGCGTGCCTTACGGTGCACAGAACGTGGCGCCCAATCGTTTTTTCGGATTTCGTCAAGCATCGCTCCCCGGATACGAATTCCCGCATAGGTCTCAAAACTCGCACCTTGCGTGGAATCGTAATTTCGGGATGCCTCCAACAGGCCAATCATACCCGCTTGGATTAGATCGTCTGCTTGAACACTGGGCGGCAAGCGGCTCATTAGGTGATAAGCAATTCGCTTAACCAGCGGTGCGTGCCGAGAAACTACGTCATCTTTATTCACTACCTGCATACTCGTGTACATGGCGAGGCCATTCATAGTGCCGCCACCTCATTACGTTGCCTTGGTTGTTGAAATAGTCGTTCAACGAAAAACTCCAGATACCCGTTAGCTGTTTTCGGCACTGGCCATTTATCGGCCCGTTCCGCCAATCCCTTGAATGCGATTGCAGCTTTGCTACGTGGATATGCGTCGACGACTGCCTTTTGCCGCTGCACTGCCTTTCTCAAATACTCGTCATAAGGCACGGTGCCCATGAATTCCAATGCCACATCAAGGAAACGATCGGTGACCTTGAGCATCTTGGCATAGACATCACGACCCTCTTGGGCTGAATGCGCCATGTTGGCGAGAATATGAAATCGATGTAAACCGTGATCGCGGTTTAGTAACTTGATTAATGCATAGGCATCGGTAAGTGAGGCAGGCTCGTCGCATACAACGACCACCACCTCTTGTGCTGCGCGGGTGAAACTCACCACCGCATCAGAAATACCGGCGGCAGTATCGATAAGCATGACGTCCACGCTCAAACTTATTTCACTGAACGCCCGTATAATACCCGCGTGCTGAGCAGGGCTTAGTTGCGCCATTTGTTGGATACCGGATGCTGCGGGAACGATATGCACGCCTGGCGACCCATGCACAATGACTTCTTCTAAGGTGCGTTCGCCTTTGATGACATGAGATAAATTAAAGCTACTATGTAGGCCCAACAACACATCAATATTGGCTAGCCCAAAATCGGCGTCTAGCAACATAACTTCTTTGCCTGTCGCTGCCATAGCCGTAGCAAGGTTTATCGAGACGTTGGTTTTACCGACGCCACCTTTGCCACTGGTAATCGCGATGACTTGTACAGGGCGAGATTTGATGATGCGGCGTAGACCATCGGCTTGATCAGCGTTTCTTTCAGACATTAGCATTGGCCGCGACTCCTGCGAAGGAAATACTCATTGATTCGTCGTCCAATAACTCGCTACTTTGTTGCATTATTGACAGGCTGCGGCTGATTAGGGCTGCTGAACGTGCGGGGTGAAGATCTTCTGGCACGCGTTGTCCGTCACTGATGTAGGAGATGGGGAGTTGTTTTTGAATTAGGGCGCTCAGCGCACTGCCCAAGCAAGTCGTCTCATCGAGCTTCGTCAATACACAGCCGCTCATTTGTATGTCGCTGTACGCTTTCAATGTTTCATTTATTGTCGAAAGTCTTGTTGCACTGGATAACACGAGATAATTTTTGATATTTGCTTTTTCCTTGCCCATCACTGAAAACTGCTCGGCAAGCCGGCTATCACGCTGGCTCATTCCCGCGGTATCAATAAGTACCAAACGTTTGTCGTAAAAATCTTCCAATATGGCGCCGAACTCAGCCATGTCACTTGCAATTCGAACAGGAATACCAAGAATTCTGCCGTAAGAGCGCAATTGTTCGTGGGCACCTATACGGTAGTTATCAGTGGATACCAAAGCAACATGACGTGGACCGTGGCGTAGCGCATAACGTGCAGCTAACTTAGCAATCGTTGTCGTCTTACCCACACCCGTAGGGCCCATAAGGGCGACTAAACCACCGTCATTCAGAATATCGTCGTTCGTAACCTGCGTGCTCGTTGTCAGCAATTCAATTGCCTGACGCCACAAATCCTCAAGATCGTGGCCCGATACTTCGGCAAGAATCCATTTACAAAGTGTCGCGCTCAAGCCCAACTTACCAAGGCGCTGCAATAGTTCCATGTGGGCGGGATTGCGCCTAAACATATCGCCCCATGCGAAGCCGGAAAGTTGCTTTTCCAACAGCCCACGCAACGTTTTTAGTTCTTTGCGCATCTCGTTTAAGGTGGGTTCTTGAGACGATTCGAATTTGGCGCGCTCGTCTATTCTACCTGGGGGTACATTGTAGTCTTCACGTGACGTAGCGATTTCTGCATACGCCATATCAATTTTTGATACGGTCTGCGGCGCTGCAGAAATTGCAGGAGTGACCGAGCGTTCGCTCTGATTAGAAAAGGTGCTAACACTGGCTGATTGGAACGCAGCATCGTCATAGTCCATAGCTGCTACAATTTCTACGCCACCCTCTACCTGCTTGTTCGAAAGAATGACAGCCTCAGCGCCCAACTCTTGACGTATGTTGCGCATAGCTTGCCGAATGTCTGGAGCAAAAAAGCGTTTCATTTTCATTTACGCAAACCCTCGCATATCGACAATCGCGAGTCTTAGCAATAATCCATTTATGCGCCGATGTGCACCCGGATTTTCGATTAAACCTAAAAAGCGTACGCACAATACGCTGCATCTAAACGAGAAAAAGAAAAACTTTTGCGCCAAGGTAGCGAGCGCTACGCCTGTGCAACCATCTTCTTTTTTCTCGTCCATCTTCAACATCTTGTTCGTTCTCGCTAGGATCAGAATTAATTGTTAATGCTTGGTGAGTTTCACTTGCCTACGCTTGCGACAATCTTCAACTGCTTATTGTCCGGGATCTCGTTATAGGAGAGCACCCTCAAGCCCGGAATGG
>JANPPH010000279.1:0-6997 GCA_031428395.1 Gammaproteobacteria bacterium | reverse complement strand
CGCTGTCATCTTTGCGCTGATCAAAAGCTTGACGGCAAGACTGCGCGATATCAGGCCGGTACTTCGCGATCTGTTCCAGCCACACCGAGGCGCGGAGCATAAAAATGCCGCTGTTCCAAAAGTACTCTTGTGATTCCACGTAGCGTTCGGCGGTTGCCGAATCAGGTTTTTCAACAAAAGCGGAGACAGAGAAAATATTGTCTGCACCGTTAACGACTGTGCCTTTTTTGATGTAACCGTAACCGGTTTCCGCTGCGGTAGGAATCACACCAAAAGTAATCATATAACCGTCTTCAGCTAAATGTAGCGCACGGGCAATGACCTCGTGAAAGACCGCATTATCACGGATGACATGATCAGCGGGCATGACGATGAGAATCGGATCTTCATTGCCTTGAGTTGCCCAAAGGGCTGCGATGGTCAGCGCTGGGGCTGTGTTGCGACCGACCGATTCGAGAATCACGCGCGCCGCTGTGCGGCCGAGTTCACGCATTTGCTCGGCGACCAGGAAACGATGTTGTTCATTACAAACGAGGATGGGGTCTTGTAATTGCGCAATACCGTCAAGCCTGTTGACGGTATCTTGCAACATGGTCAAATCGCCGTATAACGACAAAAGCTGTTTCGGATAATGTTCTCTGGACAGAGGCCAGAGGCGTGTTCCGGATCCACCGGACAATATCACTGGCTGTATTTTCATGCGCGACGACTTTCCTCGGTGGCTAGTGCCAAAAGAGTATAAATCAAATGCCTTAAACATTCATGACACAGACGAACCATCAAACCCGCGTGGAAGCTCCGCCAAGACTTTTCTTTAGGCAACAACATTTACCTGGAAATAGTTAGCGCTTATTTGACCAAGATATTTGTGCGATAGGTTTGGCTGTGGATTTGGCGCCGAATTTTACGCTTAATACGCGACGATTCGCGTCTATTAGTTTTTTGTTAATCCCTTTTACCTTGACTAAGTCGTCGATGGATTTGAAGTAGCCGTGTTCTTGGCGGAAGGCGACGATGGCATCGGCTTTGACGGGGCCAATGCCTTTTAAAACACGATCTAGCGCTTTGGCATCGGCAGAATTGAGATCAATGACCGGTTCGGCGTGGGACAGTACGGGCAAGCAAAGGATAATGCAAAGCAATAAGTTTTTGAGATGGGTCATGAGAGCTACCTTTATAACGATGTGTATAGTTCAACGCCTCTCGATCTAAGGATTTTTTATCCTTTCACCGAGGGTATCAACGCTAACACACGGTTTTTATAGCTCTATAGCGGCGATTTCCTCGGTTATTGTCAGCAAAGCGCGCATCGGGTTGTCAGCCCCAGTGATGGGTCGGCCGATGACGAGATAGTCCGCACCGTTTTGCAAGGCTTGGGTCGGCGTCATGGTTCGTTTCTGATCGGTAACATCAGCGCCAAGGGGGCGTATACCGGGGGTGACTAAGCAGAATTCAGGCCCTAAAGATAACCTCAACAAGCTTGTTTCTTGCGCGGAACACACGACTCCATCGAGACCGCAACGACTCGCCAACGTCGCTAAGCGCAACACATGTTCGTTTGGCTCGCCAAATAAACCTACTTCTTGGAGATCATCACGATCCATGCTGGTCAGAACGGTCACGCCTAGCAATATCGCGTTTGTATCCGTTTTCGCTATGGCGGCGCGGGCAGCATCGAGCATCTTGCGGCCGCCCAAACAATGCACATTGAGCATCCAGACGCCAAGGTCTGCAGCCGCTGTGCAAGCCTTTGCAACGGTAGTAGGAATATCGTGGAATTTCAAATCGAGGAAAACGTCAAAGCCACGAGCCACAAGTTGCGAAACAAGTTCCGGGCCACCGCGCGTAAAGAGTTCTTTGCCAATTTTTAAGCGGCAGATCTCTGGAGTAAGGTGCTGCTGTACCAACGCCAAGGCTTGCACGGGCTGCGCGTAATCGAGCGCGACGATAATGCGTGAACCCTTGTCGATCACCCTCTGCATAGATCGCCTATTCCTCTATTGATGCGGCCAGGTGAAGTTTAACCCAGATTTTCCATTAGGCTCGTAGCGAGGGTACGCAAGGTGCTGAAGAGGGGCGAGAAAAGATGAAAAACAGGCGGAGGCGTAGTCACTCTACGGTGACAGACTGTTTTTCTTCTTTTCTCGCGCAGATTCAGTGCGTTGTGCAGCCGCAGTAGAGCCTAATGGAAAATCTGGGTTTAAGTCCGTCCGCCCTGATCTGGTCGAAGGGTGCATGGCGTCGACAGGCTCAGCCCGAACGGGGTGGAGACTTCTCCGTGCCCCATCAATAGTACGCTTTGCACAGGCTTGATGCCTGCCCAGCTTTTGGCGTCCGGGGAAAAAGTAAAGACCTTTACCTGAACTCCGTAGATCCGGCAATCCAACGCGACAATGATCGTGGGAATTTTTTTCTAGCAGATCGCCGATTGACAGTTTGACCACATGTAGCGCGGCGGCAACTGAACGTGATAACGATGAGAGGCGGCATTTCAGGAGACTTCGTTGATTGGCACCGCGCGCATGTTGGTAGGATTATCTGTGGTGTATTGCACTTCCTTGCGTAGGCGCGCTGCCTCCCTTTTACTCCGTAATACCATCCCAATGCTCGCTAACACCCCGAGGGCCGCGCCAATAACAATCGCAATGCCGATCAACAAAGCCAAGGGCAGATGCCAAGCACCGAAATAATAGTCGAGCTCTACGGGTTCTGTATTCAGTACGGCAAACGCCAAGGATGTTGCAAAGACTATTAACAGCACGGCTAAACTAATCACACGCCTCATAAATGCAGTGCCCTAACGTTGTTTATCCTAAGAAACTGATCGGTCGAAATACTTGGGCACCCTACTCGGCATTTACTCGTTCGCGCAATTCTTTACCCGGCTTAAAGTGGGGAACGTATTTGCCATTCAATTGCACCGACTCACCGGTTTTAGGATTGCGCCCGACGCGCGGGGGTCGAAAATGTAATGAAAAACTACCAAAACCGCGAATTTCGATGCGCTCACCACCCGCAAGCGTTTTAGCCATCTGTTCGATAATTGTCTTTACTGCAAATTCCACATCCTTCGACGTCAAGTGCTTTTGCTTTAACGTCAAAGTTTCAATCAATTCTGATTTGGTCATTGATTCTTCCTCACCTGCTGGACCTATCGAACCTTGCGGTTGAACTAGGGGGCGCTTTATTTCCATCCGCAGTCATCCTCTAAAATTGCCCGATCGCCAGAACCACAAGGAATGATACATCCAAAAAAAAGCATGCCGCAGACTATGGCCTGCGGCATGCTTAGGCTCACTCGCCCTTATTACCTTCCATTTGTTCCTTAAGGATATCGCCTAAGGTTGTAGCACCGGGCGTAGAACCCCGGGTGTATTCCTGAAGAACGTCCGCTTCCTCTTCCGAGTCTTTGGCTTTGATCGACAAAGTAACGATACGATTTTTCCGATCTACACCCATGAACTTGGCTTCGACTTCATCGCCCACATTCAGCAGCGTACGTGCATCGTCAACCCGGTCACGGCTAAGCTCTGCGGCACGCAAATGGCCTTCGACGCCATCTTCAAGATGGATCACCGCGCCTTTCGCATCGACTTCTTTCACAGTACCCTTAACGATGGTGCCTTTTGTGTGCTCCGCGACATAATGCGAGAAGGGATCTTTTTCAAGCTGCTTGACGCCTAAGGAAATGCGTTCACGCTCAGCATCGATAGCCAATACCACGGCTTCGACATGATCGCCCTTCTTATAGTTGCGCACAGCATCTTCGCCGGTGGCATTCCACGACAAATCAGACAAGTGCAACAATCCGTCGATACCGCCATCCAAACCGACAAAAATACCAAAATCGGTGATGGACTTAATCTGGCCGGCCACTTTGTCGCCCTTCTTGTGGGTGACCGAGAACTCTTCCCAGGGGTTGAGTTGGCACTGTTTCATGCCCAAAGAAATACGGCGGCGCTCTTGATCGATTTCCAGCACCATCACCTCACACTCTTGGCCAAGGTGTACCACTTTCGAAGGATGAATGTTCTTGTTGGTCCAATCCATTTCCGAGACATGAACCAAACCTTCAACACCCGGTTCAATTTCAACGAAGCAACCGTAGTCTGCAATGTTGGTAACTTTGCCGAACAAACGGGTATGCATCGGATAACGTCTAGCGATATCAACCCAAGGATCGGCGCCCATTTGTTTCAGGCCCAGCGACACACGGTTTCTTTCACGATCAAACTTCAATACTTTAACGTCGATTTCATCACCGACTTTTACCAATTCAGAAGGCTCTTTAACGCGTTTCCAGGCCATATCGGTAATGTGCAACAGGCCGTCGATGCCACCCAAATCAACGAACGCGCCGTAATCGGTCAGGTTTTTCACCACGCCGCGGACGACTTGGCCTTCCTGCAGATTTTCGAGGAGCTGTTGACGCTCGGCGACGGATTCTTTCTCGACCACGGCACGACGCGAGACAACAACGTTGTTGCGGCGGCGATCGAGTTTGACCACTTTGAAATCCAGTTCCTTGCCTTCCAGATGCGTAGAGTCACGCACCGGACGCACATCCACCAAGGAGCCAGGCAAAAAGGCACGAACAGTCTTAATATCGACAGTGAAGCCACCTTTGACTTTACCGCTGATAATTCCTTTAACGCTTTCGGCGTTTTCCATGGCACGTTCAAGGAATGTCCAAATTTGCGCACGTCTGGCTTTCTCCCGCGACAAACGGGTTGATCCATGACCGTCTTCCACCATTTCCAGCGCCACATCGACTTCATCGCCAACAGCCACTTCAAGGCTGCCATCGTCGTTGTAGAACTGTTCAATGGGGACTGCGCTTTCGGACTTGAAACCAGCATTGACGATAACAACGTCAGACCGAATTTCAATTACCTTGCCGATAACAATCGCGCCTGGACGCATTTGCTGTGCCGCTTGGCTCTCTTCGAATAACTGTGCAAAGCTTTCGCTCATTGACTATGACCTTCGATCCTGCAGGATCGCTTATGACTGGTTAATCCGCACACTGCGGTGTTTTACATACGCCCTATTTTAAGAGGACACCCGAACAACAAAGAAGTTACCTTCCGTACTAAAATTGACCAAAAATTAAAATCGTTTGGACACTGAACCCCACAGATCCAAAACCTGCGCCACCACGTCGTTCACACCGATACCTGTTGTATCAACGGATATAGCATCCGGGGCAGGTTTCAAGGGAGCAATTTGGCGGGTGCTATCACGCGCGTCGCGCTCGCAAAGCTCATCCAAAAGGGATGTAAGGTTAACATCCATTCCTTTGTCTTTCAACTGTTTATAGCGACGTTGCGCGCGTTCTTCAATGCTTGCGGTTAAAAATATCTTAAGTTGAGCATCTGGGAAAACGACACTGCCCATATCGCGTCCATCAGCGACTAGGCCCGGAAATTGGCGAAAAGCACACTGTTTCTCGAGTAAAGCTTGGCGCACTTCAGCAAGAGCCGCCACTTTTGAGGCGTCGTTGCCACAGTTTTCGGTGCGAATGGCATCGGTGACTACCTCGCCGTCCAAAATAATTTCTGTTTCCTGCGAAGTGGGGTCTGGCAGAAATTGGATGTCCAAAAGCTGGCTTAGCGAGGCGAGGGCTAATGGTTGATCTAAAGCCACTCCGTCGCGTCGTGCTGCCAAGGCTACGAGCCGGTATAGCGCGCCGCTATCTAGAAAATGGAAGCCTAATTGGGTGGCGATACGGTTGCTGATGGTGCCTTTGCCAGAACCGCTGGGGCCATCAATGGTGAGGACTGGAATTGACGATGGCATGTGGGCACCCATGCGTTACTGAACGTCCAGACCGGCAGCTTGCGCTAAGCGCTGGAAACCGGGAAAGGAGGTGGCGACATTCGCGCAATCGTCGATCACAATCGGCCCGTTAGCGCGCAAAGCAGCCATGGCGAAGGCCATGGCAATACGGTGATCACCACAACTATTAATGCGCCCAGAACCAATTTTTCCGCCCTGGATGATCATGCCATCAGCTGTGGGTCGGGCATCGATGCCTAATGCGACCAAACCATCGGCCATGACTTGAATACGGTCGCTTTCTTTAACGCGCAGCTCTTCCGCACCCGTCACGACTGTTTCGCCTTGGGCACAGGCGGCGGCGATAAATAGCACAGGAAATTCATCGATGGCTAGCGGCACTAGTTCAGGCGGCACCTGAATGCCTTTTAGCGTGGCAGCGCGGACGCGGATGTCGGCGACCGGTTCACCGCCTACTTCTTTTTGATTTTGGACCTGCAAGTCGGCGCCCATGAGACGCAGAATGTCGATTATGCCGGTTCGCGTGGGGTTAATTCCGACATGCTCAAGAACGATATCCGAGCCTGCAGCGATGGATGCGCCAACCATAAAAAATGCCGCGGAAGAGATGTCGGCGGGCACATCAATGGCGGTCGCGGTGAGCTTGCCGCCACTTTTTACGCAAACTGTTGAACCGCGGCGCTCGACGCTATAACCGAAGCCTTTTAGCATGCGCTCAGTATGGTCGCGCGTTGGCGCAGGTTCTGTGACACAGGTTTTAGCTTGCGCATAGAGTCCGGCAAATAATAAAGCCGATTTGACCTGAGCACTGGCGACGGGCATTTCATAGTGAATACCTTGCAGGGCTTGTCCGCCTTTAATGCGCATTGGAGGAGTGCCCTCCCCCACGGTTTCTATCTTCGCGCCCATTGCGGCCAATGGCTTGGCAACGCGTTTCATGGGGCGGCGTGATAAGGAGACATCGCCGATGAGTTCGACATCAAAGGATTGACCCGATAACAATCCCGCCAGCAAACGCATGGAGGTGCCTGAGTTACCGCAATCCAATGGACCACTTGGCTGCTTCAAACCATGCAGGCCAACGCCATTAATGGTAACGCGGCCTTGGTGAGGACCTTCTATAGCAACTCCCATGGCGCGAAATGCAGCGACTGTCGCCAAGCTATCTTCACCTTCCAAAAAACCACTGATTTCGGTG
>JANPPH010000278.1:0-16608 GCA_031428395.1 Gammaproteobacteria bacterium | reverse complement strand
GAGTAAACTCCATTGAGGACAGATTGCTCAATGTCAGCAACTCTTTGGGACTGAGGCGCACTTCGGCCGAAGCAATAAGTCCAAAATGATCTGTCATTTCTTCCCCAACCCTCTCTGCAGCGCGCATTGCTTTATGCATATCGCTAGCAAATTGAAAGGGGAAAAAAGCAATTTTTTGTTTACCTCGCATCAGAACGCATACATACACATGCTTGCGTACTTTAGACACGGCAATCATATAATGTGGCGAAAAGAATGGACTGGCCAAAAATGGCTGCGACAAACATAGCGCTTCCCAAGCCGCTATCTCTTCGGCGCTGAGCTGCGCTATAGGTTTAACCTCACTCGATAGGTCATTCATATTAACGACAGTTTCCACTAGAAGGGTTCTTTGCCGACCTTTTGAATAGCCAGAAAGCCATCTTTTCCGGCGCAAATTTGCCGTTTTGATCTGTCACATCGTTGGCCGCAAAATGTACCCGCCCCAGCACGGGGCTCGTAATCTGACCATTAACCAAAGGCACAAGGTAAGGATCGCTAGTGAACAGTAAACGGTAGCCTGTCTCTAATGCTTTTTTTATCAGCGCTCCGTCATAGCGACCATGCGGAAAGGAAAATGAATCTGGCGCGAGGCCTTGAAGATGAGTTTGTATTTCTGTTCTCGATGCTTGCAATTCCTTCGCCCAATTCGCTTCTATGGATATAGGATTATGCGTGTAGCCGTGAACGCCAATCGCAATCTTATTGGCGGATAGTTCACGCAGCTGCGCTGCATTTAGCATAAAAGGCGGGTACTTGGCTGCGAGGAAATCATAAACGCCCGCTTCTTCCAACCATTGCTCGCGACTTTCTTCATCGCTCGACGACAACGCGGCGACCAGATCAACGGCGCTATACACATCACGCGCGACATGGCGATCTGCCTTCTCCGCCAATGCTCTACATTTTTCGGTGCTTAGGTAACCTGCCTTCAACGCCATGACAATTGCTTCACGCCAAAAAGGGCGTTTACGGTCAACGGCACCTGCGGCAACGAATATCAACGCTGGGATATTTTCTTTCTTTAGAATCGGATATACATAATCGAAATTATCCGCCCAACCATCATCAAGGGTCAGCAACAATGGTCGTGTCGGTAAGCGATGTCGGCCACGCAGAGATTCTTCCACCTCAGAAAGACTGACGAAATGATAATGCTGCTTAAAAAACGCGAAACTATCTTTAAACAATTCTTCAGACACAGCCCAACCCTGATCAGCCGCAGACCAGCGTGGGTCATGCGTCGGCAAAACTCTATGCAGCATAATCACGGTCAGCACATTTTCATTTTTGACGCGGTGGTAGGCGCTAATTAGCCCCAAGCGATAAAACGCTTTTTTGATTAAATCGATCATCGTAGAGCCTGTTGGGTTGTCATTTACTGTGCACCTGCGGACGAAATTTTAGTTTTGTCACACCCCAGAGCGATTCAAGTTCTTTTCGATAGGGGTGATGATGAAAAAATACGCCGATAAGCCAGCCAATCGCGGAGCCAAATACAGAAAGTATCAAAGGTAACCACACGCGATCAGAAGATGGGGGCAAATATATAAAAACAACCAACGGAATAAGCAGTGACCAAATTGTAACATACATGCTTTTATTTAAGGCTTGCCAGAGATCTGAAATCAGTATGTTAACTATGGTGCGAAATATTATATAGGTTATTATTACTTCAATGATGGCAGCAATGATAAGTGCACCCGCTACAGCGGTAATGCCAAATGTAGCGGCCATCGCACAGAGTGCTACTGTCGCCACCAAGCTGATCAATTCCACCATTGTCGCAGCTTGCACTTTTCCTACGGCAGTTAGTACCTCATTTCGATAAATGGTTATTGAACTTACGGCAGCCCACAGGCATAAAACCTGTGCCGGGGCGACTGCTTCGGTCCATGTTGATCCATAGAGTATGGATACAATCGTATAAGCCATCAGGGCGAGCAAGCCATAAAAAGGCCAAGCCAAAGCGGTGACATGTTCAAGCATGGATAGGTAAATCTTTTTAACATCCACACCTTCTCGTGCCGCCCCTGAAAAAAGCGGCAAGGCTAAGGGCGCGATGGCGGAAGTTACTGCATAGTGAAATAGCCTAACGGTTCCGATTGCACGACTAAAAAGACCAACCGCCTCCATCGATAGCACCTTACCAATAATAAGCTCCGGCGCAGCGACACTCGCTTGCTTAGTTATCGTCGTAGTACTCATCCAACCGCCAAATTTTGCCACCTTTGACATGCCCGAAAATTTCGGACGAAACGAAAGCTTGCGAGTGTTTAGCATCAATGCCACACCGACTCCCGCCACAACACCCGCAACAGAAGCCCAAGCCATACTCATGTAACTTAAGCCATACCAAGCGAGGAAAATGACGACAATAGTATGGCTAAAGGTGCTGGCTAAGTTTACTTTCAACACCTTTTCGAACTCAAAATCACGTCTAAACAGCGCTAAGGTAACGCTATTAAAAGGCACCAAAAAGAAACTGATTGATAATACTTGCATCAACTTTGCAATTCCTGGTTGTTGGTAGACTGCGGCGATAGTTGGTGCTGAATAGTAAAGTAATATGCCGAGCCCCCAACCTATGATCACCGCCACAGCCATTGCACTACGTAACTCATCATCATTTAAATTTTCTTGCTGAATGACGTACTGCGTCACACCAAAATCCCGTAACAACTGAATTACTAATACAACCGCAGCTCCAATCGAATAAATGCCTATTTCCGCAGGTGTTAGCAAACGCGCTAGAATGACAGTTGCGATCAATGCCGCCATTTGACCGACATATTTTTCGATGAAGGACAGGGATAAGGAATGTCTAAAGCTTGTCCGCATTTGTCACTGCCATAAACTCAGCACAAAAAATCTATATAACCGCGCCTGGATGAAAGCCGGTCAAGTTTTAATGCTGCGACTGCCATAATTACGCAACATACGCAAAGCGAACTTAATGGGAGAGGTATCCCAAGGTGTGAAACGGGGTAACTGCCATAAATCATCGCCCCATCGGGCTACTCCTACTGAGGTTGTTACAGCCGCTTCAAATCCGCAATGTTGCACGATATCGACATGACGCCGATTGAAATCCTTTCCTGGGATACCATTGGGATAAGCAAAATATTTAACAGGGCGACCAATAACTTTCTCCAATTGTTCCTTGTCTTTTCTAATTTGGTATTCCGCATCGCCATCTGCTTCACAATTCAATATTGGATGGTCAACGGTGTGCGAGCCCACTTCCATTCCTTCTGCCACCAATTGCTTAACTTGATTCTCACTAAGCATCAGCTGACGGTCATTGCTATGCACCTGTGCGCAATGATAAATTTCATTAAGTAAATGATGTCGATCAACAAGTGGACGATACTTGAGTGCCATGCACAGCTTCTCATACGCCATTATTCGCGCAATTTTACTATCCAGGACATGAATACCCAACTGTACATTGCTTAAATCAACAACTTGTTTCTTAGTTTCACGCAGTACAATGCGAAGCGCTTCATCCCACATACATTGCCCCTGCAAATACCCCGATGAAACAAAAAAGGTCGCAGAGAAACCGACCTCTTTTAAAATAGGCACTACGTAAGCCACATCGGCAGCATAGCCATCATCAAAGGTAATCGCAGCGGCACGTTTAGGAAGATTTCTTTCTGATAAATGCGCTAAGCCATCTTTGAGTGAAAACACTTCCATGTTATTTTTTAACCACCGCATCTGCCATTGGAATATTTCCAAGGGCAAATCTCCCCCGTCAAGCTGGCTAACCGCAGGCAATATTTGATGGTATTTAAATATATGCAAAGCACGATTGCCTGGCGATGATAACAACCGGTCAGCCAGGTGACGAAACGCAAGATTAGCTAGCATTTCAACGGGGGATTTCATCACGTCTTTATAACCCTTTCCATGCACGCGCAGAGATAGATTGTTGCTGGGATGGAAATATTTGAACGCTACATGCCATATGCATGGTCGTCATTTGCTGGCACAAAACTGCTAGCGCAATAAGCATGTAGTAATAGTCGAAATACGCTAACCCTAGAAACGCCCCGCCACTCGCATAAGCAATAATGCATAAATATAAAGCGGAGGCCAGGTTCCTGACGCGTTTAAGCTCTTCATTATCCTTTGTTATTTTTATAGTACGATGCAACGACCTCAGGGTCAAAAAACCCAGGGTTAAGAACATAGCAAGACCGACAAAGCCTTGTTCCGCCAATATTTCAAAATAAATGCTATGCGCATCATGAATATCTAGTGGGTTCGGAGCGTACACTTTGAATGCGTCTTTTGTAAATGCGCGAAAGCCTGCGCCAAGGGGTTTATCGAGCGCCAGATTCCAGGCAAACTGCCAGGCATTCAATCTGCCTTGGGCTGAGCCATCTTGCTCGTATTCGCCGATGGTATTCATGCGATCAAACCACTCAGGGGGCATGAATTGCAAGCTGGCGCTGACTAGCACCCCAAGCCCTATGGTTAGCAAAATGCGTCGTTTTGCCCGCCATATAATCATTGCCAACAAAATTGCGCCGCCAACCAAAGCGCCACGCGAATAACTTGCCAGAATGGCAAACACGGTAAGAATAATCATCAATAACAAAAACAGCTTAATCCATTTTTGCCGTGTTTCGACCAGCAAATATCCCATCAACGGCACGGTCATCAATAGCACCAATGCCATTTCGTTATTATCGTAGAAAAAACTTCCCTCTGGCCCATAAACGCGATGATGCCCACCGGTGAGCAGCGTAAAGATACCGCCCTTGAGGCCAAACAGACCAAACGAGAGCACGATTACCCATATTAGTTGATGCAACTTGGTTATGTTATTGATGAGTATCAGCGTTACAAACACCATCACCATGGTCTTTAGAAATCTATCCCATTCAATGTACGCGCCCGCAGGATTTAGAGAAAATAACGCCATAATCGAGGTGTAAACAAAGAAAACCACAAGCAAAATGGTGACTGGGTTTCTCGGGATTTTGACTTTGTCATCGGTCATCATCATGCACGCAATGGTAACGAGGCTAATCACCATAACAAACGGCATGGTATAGGCAAAACCATAGGTTAAACGGTGTGGGTTCATAAAGCTCAGCCACACCCACACTAAAATGCCGACATAGGGCCGCATAAAAATAAGCGGAATGCTCCCAAAGGCAACCAGAGTGACTAACAGGTCACGCATTCGGTCGGCCTCGTTGGCTTGCAATCATGGAAGCGAACAGCGAGGCCACGCGCTGGGCATTACTGTCCCACGTCAAGTGTTGCTCGTCGATGGCAGCTTTCGCGGCTGCGCCTAAACGGGCACGCAAAGGCGCATCATCGCACAAACGTTTCACCGCCAAAGCGAATGCATTTTTGTCGTCAACGGCGAAAAGCAGCGCATTCGTTTCATGGCTCAGAATTTCACGAATATTAGGTTTATCCGGTGCCACAATGGCGCGGCCCAAGGCGAGGTACTCAAATAGTTTCAGGGGTGAGGCGTAGTCGACCACAGAGGGCTGCAGGGCGATATCGAAGGCTGCGATATAGTCGGCCACTTGCTCGCGACCGATTATGCCTGTGATGGTTAGCTTGTCTGCCACGCCCAGTTCATCGGCGCGACGTTGGATGCTGGCGCGGGCGGGGCCATCCCCAACGATAAGCAGATGACGCGGTACGCGATCTGGTGCGTCGGCTAAAAAATCCACGACGTTGTCCAAACCGTGCCAGTCTCTGATAAAACCCGTAAACCCCAATACCAAGCGACCTGACAAGCCAAGCCGTTGCTTTGCCTGCTCTTGACTTGGAACGTGAGCAAATCGTTCTTTATTTATGCCGTTGGGAATCACCACCAGTTTTTCGGCCGATACCCCGGCTTGCTTAATGTAATCAGCCAATACCTGGGTGACTGGCAGCACTTTGTCGGCGCCGCACCAAGTGTAATGTTCGGTCCATTTTGCAAGACTTGGCAGGGCGATGCCGTCGTAACGGCTACGTTCGGCAAACAGCGGCGCATTGACTTCGAGTAACATCGGTAATTTGTGGCGACGTTTGATCCAAACGCCAGCGGGAAGATAGAGGTTATACCGTTCATAGAGGCAATCTGGTTTGTGCTGTTTTATCGCCCTATCCAGCTTCCAGTACACAACGAGGTTATAGCCAAACTCGAGTAGTTCGTACAAAAATCCTGGCATGTGGCGTTTGAGGCGCGCAACAAACCCCCCATCGGCGCCAAAGCTCTCTTGCTCTGCTGCGGCGTTAGGCCCGACCATAATGATCTCGTGCCCAAGCGCCTTGAGTGCTTCGGTTAGCTCTTCGATATGCACGAATTGGCCGTCTTTGGAGGCTGTCCTGTGATGATATAAAATCTTCAAGACCTGACCCCTTTGAGAATTTTTGAAAATAGATCCAATTGGCCTTGCGTTGTAGCATCCCAGCTAAAACGTTCAGCGTAGCGGCGCGTAGCGGCGCGGTCTGGGTAAGCTTGTAGCAGCCCTTTTGCGGCCTGAGCCAGCGCTTCGGGGCTGCGGGATGCCATCAATACACCCGCTTCAGGCGCGGCGACTACTTCCGGCGTTCCCCAAACATTGCTGGCCACCACGGGTGTGCCGCAAGCCATGGATTCGAGCAACACATTTGCCCAACCTTCACGACTCGATCCTAAGATCAAGATATCGGCAGCGCCGTAATAATCGCGCAGTCGCTCCTGAGATACGGCACCGAGGAATTGGACACGGTGGCTCAACCCTCTTTCGTTAACGATCGACGTTAAGCTATCGCGCTCTGGCCCTTCCCCGGCGATCAACAGCCGCGTATTGGGCAAGTCCGCCAACGCACGAATCGCCAGATCATGGCCTTTGCGTTCAATTAAATGACCCACGGAAAGCAATATTGTGCCTGTCAAACCAAGTTGACGGCGTAATTCCTCACGCTCTTTGGGCGGGTGAAACTGCGCAAGATCAACCCCGTTTCGCAGTACCGTGACGCGTTCTGCGGCTACGCCTAAATCAACCAGCACATCTTTCAAGGCCTGGCATACGGTGATAAGCCCCGCCGCCTGCCGGGCTGCCCACAAAATCATTTTACGCGGCGCGTAGTATTGCGGAATTAAGTTGAGATCCGTACCACGAGCCGTAATAACAAGCGGCTTATTCAGACGCTTGGCGACAATAGCGGCGGCAACACCATCAGGATAAAAATAATGCGCATCAATTAAATCGAAATCGTCACTGTTCGTACCACCCTTTAGCTCGGCAAGAAAGGCTTGCGCCATGAACCAAGGCGTTAGGCTCATACCAATTTTAGGAATCAGGGGGTAACGTGGATGGGTGATAACAATGCCGTGTCGCTGTTCTTCTTTGGGCACTTTGGCGTAGCGCGCGTAATCGCCAAAACGTGCATGGGAGAACGGAAACCACGGCACCGGCGCTATCACACGTGACTGCACCTGAGCTGATGCCACCAGATGCCGCAATCTGTTCTCAACAAAAATGCCGTGGCTGGGTTGCGCGACATTGGGATATAACGTTGAGAATGTAAGAACCCTCATTTCTCTATCAGTCCAGAGAGAAAACCCTCAAACATCAGCAATGACCACAACGGCGCGCTGTAGTCGCGTCGCCCAGATTGGTGTTGATCGACCATTTCCTTAAGAAACTGGTTATGAAAAATGCCCGAGTCGGATAGATTTTTGCCTAAAATGCTACTCGATAGCCGCTCACGCAGTGGACCGCGAAACCAACTCGCCAGCGGTACGGAAAAACCCATCTTGGGGCGATAAAGAATGTCATGCGGCAAATAAGCTTCAAGAGATTTTTTGAAAATGTATTTGCCTTCGCCATGTTTCAATTTCAACGACGAGGGCATACCGGCTATCCATTCCACCAATTGGTGGTCTAGCAGTGGCACCCGAACTTCCAAGGCATGCGCCATACTGGCGCGATCGACTTTCGTCAGAATATCGCCAGCCAGATAGGTTTTCATGTCAATGTATTGAATCCGAGCCAAGGCATCGTGACGCGGTGCATGTTGATCGGGTTCGCGAAACACTTCGATAGCTTGATAGCCTTGCAGTTGCTTCGAAAAATCGTTGCTGAATAATCGTTGGCGTAAGGTATCGCCGAGCACGGAGACGCTATGGAAATAGGCAGCGACGGAATCGCGCGCTAAGGATTCAAATGTCGATTTTGCGCGAAACCCTTTGGGCGCCCAATCGGCTTTCGGATAGACATGACCCAATAAACCAAATAGCGGACTGCGTATCGACAAAGGAATCATCGAACGCATCCGTTCTTCATACATGTGCCACTTGTGGCGACGATAGCCTGCAAGACTTTCGTCACCCCCATCCCCGGATAAGGCCACCGTCACCCGCTTTCGCGCGAGCTGGCATACGCGATAGGTAGGCATGGCTGAGCTATCAGCAAACGGTTCGTCATACATGCCGGGCAATTTATCCAGCATACCTAAATCGTCGGCATCGAGCTGTTCTGCGTGATGATGCGTTTTGTAGCGATTTGCCACGCTTGTAGCAAACTCTGCTTCGTTGAATTTTGGATCGCTAAAAGAAATAGAACAGGTATTGATCGGTTGCGCCGACAGGCCTGCCATCATCGCTACCACGGCACTCGAATCAACACCACCTGAGAGAAATGCACCTAGCGGCACTTCAGAGACCATATGACTGCCGACTGCTTCACGCACACGCTCTATCAACTCTTCGCCCGCCTCGGCCTCGGTCATCATCGCATGTGGCGTGAAGTGCAGATCCCAATATTGTTTAAGGCGCGGCGCAGAATCATTCTGACGCATCGCTAACGTATAGCCTGGAGGCAACTTGTGCGCATTTTTGAAGACGGTCTTGGGGTCGGGAATATAACCGTACGCAAAATAATCTTCGATGGCGTGGTTATTAAGGCTCCGATCTAGTGATTTATGCACCAATAGCGCTTTTAATTCAGAGGCAAATACCAACATGCCATCTGGCAACAAGGCATAGAATAATGGTTTGATGCCTAAGCGATCTCGGGCGATAAACAAGGTGCGTTGATTCCGATCCCATATGGCGAAGGCAAACATGCCGCGGAATTTTTGCACGCAGGCTTCGCCCCATTCTTCCCACGCATGCACAATGACTTCTGTATCCGAATGGCTGCGAAAGGTATGACCGGCGGCTTGCAGCGTTTTGGTTAATTCTTCGAAATTGTATATTTCACCATTGAATGTCACGACCACCGATCCGTCTTCATTGAACAACGGCTGCTGGCCTGTGGAAAGATCAATAATAGACAAGCGACGGTGGCCAAATCCTAGGCCGGGTTCAAGATGCAGACCGCCTTCATCAGGACCGCGATGAAAATGAGTTTCGTTCATGCGCGAAAGCAATGAGCGCTCGATATTGCGCTGCGCTTTGGTATCAAATATCCCTACTAATCCGCACATGAAAAAACCTTTGATCTAAACTTCATTGACCCACTTACGCTATCTATTCAATCCGCTGATTTCTTTCTTGCGAAAGAATTGGGATTTCTATTTACTCTTCATTACATCGTCGTATAGCGCCAAATACTGAGCCACCATCTTATTGCGACTGAAATTCTCTACGACACGCTGGCGCCCCGCCAACCCCTGCTCGCGCATGCGTTGCGGATTGCTTAGGTATTCCTTGAGCACCCCTGCCAAAAGACTCGGATTGGCAGGCGGAATAAGCTTGCCGGTAATGCCATCCAAGATAACTTCTTTGTTACCGCCGACGTTGCTAGCAATAACGGGCAGGCCGCTTGCCATCGCCTCAAGAACCGTCAGCGGTATGCCTTCGGCGAGTGACGGTAGCACAAACAAATCCATTGCCCGCATCATGTCGGCGACATCGTTTCTGGCGCCTGCCAACCACACACAATTGTCGAGCTTGGCCTCGCGGACGAAATCACGTAGCGAACTTATCAGCGGCCCATCGCCGATAATGGCAACGCGCACTTTCGCCGTTAATTCAGGCGCCAATTGCTTCAATATCGCGAAAGCTTTGAGTAACGAAAGTTGATCTTTGACAGGGTCAACCCTACCGACCGCGCCAATGACCAAACCCTCCACAACAGCAAGGTCTGGCAACGGCTGGCGCGTCGTGGCGGGGTAAAATCTAGCCGTGTCGATGCCGTTAAAGATAAGGCTGTTTTTTGCGTCAGATATGCCTACCGTGGCTTTAAGCCAATCATGCAAATCTTTCGATACAGGCACCCATTTACTGACAATCGGGCGCATCAGCCTACGTAATAAATTATATTTACTGTTAGTACCATTCAGATCGCTAAAGTCGCGGCCATGTTCAGCGTGGACACGAAATTTCGCGCCCGCAGCTAAGGCAACCCACTGCATTTCCAATGTCGAAATATTGTAGGTATGCACAATTTGCGGCCGCAGTTTTCTTAACAGTTGCCATGCGCGCCACCACACACCGAGGTCCTTCCCAGGACGCTTATTTAACGCATAGACCTCGATATCTTGGCGCTTAATACGCTGACGAAAATCGGTGTACTGTGTAAGGCAAATTACCGCATGGCGATATTGGCCCGGCGGCGTTTCGTTGATCACTTCGGTTAGCACCGTTTCCAGACCGCCGATGCCCAGCCGATAAACGATGTGCACAATGAGCGGTGTCGGCGGAGCACCTGCAAGAGGCATAGCGGATTGCTCCACGACACGGGTCATCCGTCAGCTCCAACTGCTTTGCGCAACTGCGGTAACATCGTATCGGCAAACTCAATCAATAGCTTATTGGCTTCTTTTTCATCGAGCGTATAGTCGGCCGCAAGTAAAATCGCAGCGGAGCCTGTCTTGACTCTAAGTAGACGGCTGCGGGCTTCATACAATTTCGCAACCGCATTTTTGGGAGTGGCTAGCCCGCCAATTTCATACCATTGCCAAATTAAACGTCGGCGCGCATCAGTTCCGATAGTAGTGGCCAAGACCGGCCATGAACCCTGATTGTTCAGCGTTACGGTAGTAATACCTTCCGTAAGACGTCGCTCAATATTTTCGTCATACGCTTTGTTCATCGCGTTCACCAGTTCGCCGTCCTGCTGTTGGCTGGCATAAAACGCTATGCGCACATGAACGCGTTGCTGATTTTTTTCATATTCGCCAGCGTATTCAGCCGTCGGCCCTTCATAGATCGGATGCCAGGTGTCTTTGGCTTTAAGCGGGCCGATCCAGCCGTCTTGGCCTTTTGGCAATGCGATGTTAAAGGCTGCAACACCGGCTATGGGCCTATCGAGCCAGACTGCAGCTAATGGACCGCTGACTATGATCACCAATGCCCACAGGGTAAAAGGCAGAATATTTGCGCCGACTATCGCTGAAGTCGACATGCTCTGGGCCTGTGCGTCTCGATTCTCGTCGACAGGCGGTTCGCGAAAAAAAGAACCTACCCAAAAGAGCAAGAACATGACTACACCGAAAAACATCCAGCCATAAATAATATGATCGAAGCCGGTGGCGACTTGATAGTCGCTATAGTGCGCGAGCATCACAATGCCGTAAGCGCGCACGCCGTTGGCAACAATTGGCACCAGGGCCGAGAGCGCAATAAAGGCAAGGCGCCGCGACAGGCTTTGGTATGCGACGTAGGCATAGAGTACGCCCAAGGCCAGTGACGCAATTAAATAGCGAATACCGCTGCAAGCCTTCGCCACCTCAAAATCGCCGGAGGGTATAGAAAAAAACAGTCCTTCGAGGTACACGGGCATACCCGATAATTGCAATGCCTTCACCGTAAATACGGCTGTGATATCTTGCAATGTTGGCACCAGGAATTCACCCATGGGCACCGCGAAGAACAGATAACCCAGAGGAAACGCCAGCAATTTAACTGCCTTGGTTCCAAGTAGCGTCCACAGCAGCACCGGCACCATGGCAACAACGGAGAGCTGCTGTACAACGAGCACGCCACCCAGATAGGCGAGCAACCAACCCAACGCCAGACCGGCTAACAACACATACCCAGCTTTAACAGGTTGTGGCGAGATCGCGGCTAGCATTTGGCGACGTTGCCAAATCAAGTAGCCTACGATTGGCAAAATCAAGAATCCGTGCTGAAACGTTTCTGATCGCCACCAAATCGCGACTATGGAGGCAAACGTACCCCAAAAAGCGACTAAAAGTAGTAGCAATGTAATTGCAACGCTCACGCCAACGCGCTGCCTCGTCAATGCGACTTCAGGCATCGCGCGCTTAGCCTCTACTGACTCCATATATTCCTCGAATTTTTCTTATGCTGCATTATCGGCCAACGCGGTTCCATTCAATAGCGGCATAAACTGGGCAAGGTTTGTATCCCATGAATAATGCGCCAAAATGCATTCACGGCCAGCTTCGCCAAGGCCAACACCAACTTCCCCGCGTAGCATTCTTACAGCACTATCCGCAAAGGCTTCAGGTTTATCGGCGACAAGCAATTCCTGTCCTGCCGTGACCTTCAGCCCCTCGGCGGCTGGGCTTGTCGCCAATACCGGCCGCGCCATAGCCAGCGCTTCAAGCACTTTATTCTGGATGCCACGCGCGATGCGCATGGGTGCTACCGCAAGTTTTGCATGCGCGAGATAGGGGCGAATATCGGGAACGCCGCCCGTCACCGTGACGCCAGGCAACTTCGCCAAGCTCTGCACATCCGACGTTGGCCGCGATCCGACAATGTAAAATTCCGCGTCGTTCACGGCAGCTTTAATCTGCGGAAAAATATCCTGCGCAAACCAACGCACGGCGTCGGCGTTGGCCCAGTAATCCATGGCTCCAGTGAACACGACAACAGGCGCCTTATTTACATAAGGACTGGTGTATTCTCGATGCGGTGAAAAATAGTCACTATCGACACCATTATTAATGCTGGTGACTTTGTGCGCCACGCTCGGCACAAGCCCTGCGAAAAGCGCCGCCTCATCCTTGGAAACAAAAACACTCGCCTGCGAATTCATTGCCAACTGCGACTCGTATTGCAACAATTTCTCAGCCTCACGCCGATAGATCCAACTCATGGGCCAGGCTTTGGCCTTGCCGTATTGCGCCCATTTCTGCGAGTCGACATCGACGAAATCAATTACTTTGTGGGGCATCGAAATGCCTTCTACGTACTGCGCCATTGGCGAGGAAAATACGACAACGTGATCAATCTGGCGTTCTTGAATAATTTCATTCACCCACGCTTGCATGGCTTCGTGCTTATAGTAAGGCAAGGACAATGCTTCGCCGGTTATTAGCCCTGTCAGACTGCGAATACGCGCTTTGCTCGGTGCAAGCGGGGCAAAGAAACTTTCGCCGCAAAACGATTTCACGTGCGACACATATTCCGAATCTTTGGGGTCATCAACAAACGTGCCCAGGTGTACAACGAAATGCCTAGATAAGTATTTAAGCAAATGAAACGAACGGATCTTGTCACCCTTATTAGGCGGGTATGGAATTCGGTGTACAAGAAAAAGTAAATCTTTCACGCGAGCACCCAGAGAAAATCGCAAGTTTCAGCAATGTATACATCCCTCTCCTACAAGTGGGAGAGGGGGAGGAAGCTGAATAGTTACAAATAAACTAGATCGGGTTAGCGCAGCGTGTAATCCGACCTACAAAAAGACAACTTATTACTAGCCAAGATTTTTAACGATATGCGGCCCAATAATCTTGGTCATACCCAATGGCATTTTCTTCCATAGCTTAATGAACATTTGGTATTTAGGATTCATAGGATTTATTTCTGGCACGCTTTTGGCCTTAACGAGAAAATATTCATAGTTCAGAGGCGTTGGCTCAAAGCCCCAGTTTTTCTTGAAACTATAGGCTCCGCTTCCTTGCTTGCTACGACCATAGTCAAACAGGCGCACACCGCGTTCACATGACCGACGCATCAGCTCCCAATACATGAAATCATTGCCCGCCAATTGACGTGACTTGTCTGTCCCGCCACCGTAGTAGGGCAACACTTCATCGCGAAAATAAAAATTCATGACACTGCCTACTAGCTCACCCTCTTTGCTGAGTATCGTTAGGATGTCGCAGTCTTTTTTGAATACTTCCGTCAATATTTTGAAGTAGCGCTTGGAAAAAACAGGCGTCCCCAATGCGTGCACGCTGTGGGCATACGCTTCATAAAAACGATCAACATTCGTGTCTATTTCACCCGTCAGACCGTTGTTTATTCCCTTGCGTACCATTGCACGTTGCTTGCGTGGGATATTGTTCATGTTCACTTCAACGTCCGCGTCTAAAGGCTTTCGAAAGGTGACATATAATTCTTTATGCGGCCAATCAGCGTGCTGCGGGCTAATATTACGGTACTCCAGGCAATCCACCCCGAGCCGCACTGCCAATGCCTGAGCAGCCTTGTCCAAGGCCTCGCGTGCTTCTTGGGTGGTCGCAACTATCCCGCCGTATACGCAAAAAGGCAAGGACGCAAGCGAGTTGCCAAACAAGCGACTATGCACATGAGCCAAGGGCAACACGCCCTCAATATTGCCATTGCGCTCGGCATATAAGAAATGGGTACGGTGACCGAAGGCACGCTCAATCACTTCTTTCCATCCAGCACGGTGGAAAAAGGTCGCTTGCGGGCACTGCATGACAAAAGCATCCCAGCGCGCATCAACGCCTTGCGTCATTTCACGCACGATTGGGGCTGCCGTATCTTGCGCAGCCGAGAAATTATCTACGATCGCCGTTGCAGCCATATTGATTAGCCTTTTTGCAGAAAAATCTGATCCATCCGACCCCAGCTGAAATCCTTGAGCAAGGAGGTCAAACGCTGTTCCATGCGATGCAGATTGAGGTAATGACGAAAGCGCGTGCGCAACGGCACGGGGCCGGGTCTAGGTTGATGCGGGTCAAGTTCCCAGGGATGAAAATAAAACATCCCAGCCTGCTTATCTTGTTCATTAACGCGATTTAAGGCCCAACGTGAGAATGTATACGGGTATAAGCGAAAAAATCCGCCACCGCCGCACGGCAATTTTTTGCCACCCAGGACAACAGTTGTAATCGGCACTTCCAATATTCCATCCTGCGCGTGCGGACGAAACGCAAACCTTGGAGCATCAGGCATTCCGTACAAATCATGCTTGATGGGATAGATGCTTGAGCTGTACTCGTGGCCTGTCTGTTCCAATTCCTTAAGCGCCCACAAATTGCTCGCGCCAATGGAATAGCTCGCAGCACGATAGCCGCGCACTGACTCACCGCTAATATCTTCGAGCAACTTCTTGGTGCGCACAATATCTTCACGAAATTCTGGCGGTGTCTGATGTATTACGCGCACATGTGAATAACCATGGCTAGCCAATTCATGTCCTTCGCTAACAATACGTCGGCACAGACTGGGATAACGCTCGGCTACCCAACCCAGCATGAAAAATGTTGCCTTGGTCTGATGCGCATTAAATAGATCTAGCACTAGATTAGTGTTTTTTTCGACCCGACATGGCCAATCGCTCCATTGATCACGACGAATAATTTTCTCGAATGCAGAGACCTGGAAATAGTCTTCCACATCGACGGTCATAGCATTTGTTATTGAACCTTGCATCCGTTTCCCTTCAGTTAAACCCAGATTTTCCATTAAGACTCTACTGCGGCCGCACAACGCACTGAATCTGCGCCAGAAAAGATGAAAAACAGTCTGTCACCGTAGAGTGACTACGCCTCCGACTATTTTTCATCCCTTCTCGCCCATCTTCAGCACCTTGCGCAACCCTCGCTACGAGGCTAATGGAAAATCTGGGTTAAAACAGATACGTCAATTTTGCTGTCAGCAACGTTTCCACATAGGAACCATCGTCCATAGCATTATTCTGTTGGTTACGACGGGATATCAGTGCACCTTGGAGCTTGGGTCGAATCTCACGGGTCAACGCAATCTCGTGATAATGCACCATGTTGTGAAATGTCTCCGCCTTATCCATGGCTTGCTGCCAACCACCACTCAACATGAGCTTGGTGCGCGGCAAAAAAAACCAACCCCAGGACGCGGTTATACCTCTAACGGTTTCTTCTTTACTTTCATCTTCGAAATCGCGCTTTTCATGAAATGCACCAAGTCCCGTTTCGGTTTTTGCAGTCTTCACGTTGTAACCTAACGTTGCCGATCTTCTGACAAATACATTTGCGACCGTCGAAGCGACAAACTGGATCGATTCTTGGGGGGCGCTAAGGTTGGCGCTATCGCTCCGTAGGGCGGCGTTGGCCCGTTCAAATTGCAATTGTTGTTGAGTAGACAGTTCTTCGAGGTACGTCGCATGCCAACTACTGTGCGGAGCGGTATACGTTAGCTTCAAACCCTTAGTCACGCCGAAAAAACGTCGACCGTAGTCTGCTTCTAGCGTCGTTGTCTCAGAAGGATTCCATGCCATTCCTAACTTCCATGTCTTGCCTGAGGGAGAATCTTGGCCGGGCCAGTTAATGCCCCCGCGCTCTTCATAGCCGACCTCGCCGTAACCACTGACAGTTGACGTTATGCTATAACGCAGTCCCGCAGACGCGATTTGACTAATTTGATCTATATCGCTGTTTGCATAGCCAATGCGAGAGTTTTGATATAGC
>JANPPH010000277.1:0-2538 GCA_031428395.1 Gammaproteobacteria bacterium | reverse complement strand
AACGTTTCTGGCTGGAGGCGTGGAGCAATGAACACTCGACGGTTGCACCAACCTACCGACGCTCATCCACTCTTTGCGCTGAATAAATAAACTTTCTCCTCCATCTTAGTTACCCCCTTGTCGCGAAATCTCGGTTTGTCGGCCAAAATATCCTCGGTGTGCAGCAGCGTCACGGTCCACGTGTCTGCGTACAAGGCGTCAACCTCTTGCTCGGTCACTGAGAACGGGGGGCCGTCCATTTCATGTTGAGGATAGACAAATGTGATCAACAGCACTTTCTTCTCCGCTGTCACTAGGCGTTTTAACTGCTGCGCATACTCATGGCGTCTTTCTGGGGGCAAGGCCACTAGCGATGCGCGATCATAGACCGCATCAATCTGGCCTATTTGCGCCTTTGTTAGAGCGAAAAAATCGCCGCAGATGATTTCATAGGGGCCACACGACCAATGCGCGAAATTGCTCCGCTGCAGCACTTCCGCCTGGAGACTGTTTTCCTTAAAAAACGCCTCGACGGCAATCGTACTGACTTCCACACCGACAACGCGATGGCCTTGCTGGGCCAACCACAGCATGTCTTGGGTTTTACCGCACAAGGGCACTAAAACTCGTTGGTCTTGCGCAACACCGAGCCGCGGCCAAAAAGCGAGCAGAAAAGGATTAATCGTGTCTTGGTGGAAACCGATCTCATTGCGCTGCCATCTTTCCTGCCAAAAAGTTAAATTCATACAACTACCCCTCAATTTAAATCTGTCGATAGAGTTTACAGTAGCGGTGTTCACGACCGCATCGATTGACTAACAATTTTATATTAATTAGCAAGTTGTAATAGTTGGCTCCAAATTTGCATTGTTAGCAATGACGTACTTTTTTATTCAACTTAAACTTAATTTTTTGGAGGTTATCATGGGTGGCGGACTGGGTGGTGGCGGTATGGGCGGCGGTATGGGCGGCGGCGGCATGGGCGGTGGTGGTGGTGGCGGCGGGATGTAACACCCGAGCACCTAGTCAAATATAACTACAAAGAAATCTGCAGTGTTATTCAAAGGGGCGCAATGCCCCTTTTTTTTGCTTAAAAAAAACTGTGGGTGGGCTGGGCCTACTTTCTCAGTCCCGCTTGGCCGTCAATATTTCTGCTTACCATCGTTCAACCCAGATTTTCCATTAGCCTCGTAGCGAGGGCGTGCAAGGTGCTGAAGATGGGCGGGAAAAGAAGAAAAACAGTCGGAGGCGTAGTCACTCTACGGTGACAGACTGTTTTTCTTCTTTTCTCGCGCAGATTCAGTGCGTTGTGCAGCCGCAGTAGAGGGCTAATGGAAAATCTGGGTTCAAATCATCCACGTCAGATTTGCCGCGAAAACGCGTTTTGAATTTAAGGCCAAAGCGGCTTTCATTGGTAGCCTGATCGCGCGCAACAATGGTCAGGCTGTGCACGTCCTTGCGTTTGGCCGTCTTCCAGTCGGCATGCAACATGTCTAAGGCAAGATAAATTAGATAATTGCCCTCTAACGACGCATAGGCGGATGGATGCACTTCTTTTTCGCTTAATAGCACATCGTTTAACGCGTACTGAATACGCACCACCGGTGCCTCCGTGTTGAAGAGCTCAGGTTTCGGCACATCGACCACAGCGACTTCCAGAAAGGGGACACCCCTCCCAGTCAGCTCCGCCGGTGTCACCGTAATCCCTTCCATACTCACCTCGGCATCCTCCACATAAAGATCTGCCCCTACCTCACTTGCCGCAGCAAGGCTCGCGTTATAAATAATTTCATCGACCATGAAACGCGCGCTGCTGTATGAAACAAAAATAAGCGGCGCCACGGTGTCGAGAATGACGGATTGGTTAATTCCATATTGATTGCCATGCAGATTAAAAGCGGTGATGGAAATATCGTTGACCCCAGACGTCAAGATGATATCGAATTGCCACGCGCCATTTGGTTCGACGTTCACAATGCGATTTTGTATTTTTAACCCCGCCAGATCGAATCCGTTCGCCACAAAAATCCCTTTTAGGGTAAACGCTTCGGCGTTGGTGACACGTGGCGAGGTCACTAGGATAAAAGGCGAGGCATTGGCAAAGGTGACGTCGAAACTTGCTATGGATCGATTACCCACGCTGTCTTCCGCAATCACGCCAATGGTATGCACGCCATCTGAATATTTTTTCGTGTCGATAGTGATCGACGGTGCGAGTAAATCGGCTGCGCGTCCTAAAGGTGTGTTATCAATTTCAAACGCTATTAAGTTGATACCCGCTGGGTCGTCGACATACACAGAAAAATCGAATACGCCGTTCTCATACAGTTTTTTGGCTACAACCCGATTGATAGCCGGCCCGATTTTGTCATCGCCAGTGGGTGAATTAGGCGAATTTAGGGCAGGACTTTGAATTAAGTAATTGGCACGTTCGCGCACATCCTTCACGCCAAAGCCAGTTTTATTGAACGAGCTATTCGCTACATTTAACATTTGCTGGCCGAAACCTTTTTGATAGACATCGGGACCGAGCTTCATGGCTCCGGCGCGTAGTTCAAC
>JANPPH010000276.1:0-1803 GCA_031428395.1 Gammaproteobacteria bacterium | reverse complement strand
CCGAAGTCGCCGAAGTCGCCAACCGTATCCGTAAAGCGATTGAGTCACCCGTATTACTCAATCAACATCGGATTGACATCGGCACCAGTGTCGGCATCGCCCTCTTTCCCGAAGACGGTGATGAGGTTGATTCACTCATGCAACACGCTGACTTTGCCATGTACGAGGCGAAAGAAACGCGGATGGGCTTAGTTTTCTACAACCCTGCGTTGGGCAAGAAGCACATGGATCAAGTGGTCTTGCAAAGCGAACTACGCCAGGCAATCGAAAACGACGAATTGGTGCTTTATTACCAACCTAAAGTGAGCATGAGCTCCGGGAAAATAGTTGGTGCAGAAGCGTTAGTACGTTGGCAGCATCCCACCAAAGGCCTGCTTTTCCCGGATTCCTTTATCGATTTAGCCGAACAAAGTGGTCTCATAAAATATTTAACGCTTTGGGTACTCAAACGCGCTATACGCCAATGCGAAGAGTGGCTCGACAGCGGCTATACGATCAGTATCTCTGTGAACATTTCCGCTCTCAACTTGCAAGATCCAGATTTCCCCGGTCAGGTGGCTGACATCATTGATAGCGCCCGCTTGCCTACGACACAGCTTGAATTGGAACTCACCGAGACCGCGGTGATGCAAAACCCCATCCGCGCGATCGAAACCATCGCCTCACTGGCAGGTATGGGCATCACCTTCTCCATCGACGATTTTGGTACAGGCTATTCTTCAATGACCTATTTGAAACGCTTGACGTTAACGACATTGAAGATCGACAAATCGTTTGTCCTGGACTTAGCCAAGGACAACAACGATGCGGTGATTGTACGTTCGACCATCGACCTAGGACATAATTTGGGCTTAAAAGTTGTGGCGGAAGGCGTGGAAAGCGATGAAGTATGGCGCATACTCGCAGCCCTAGGCTGCGACACCGCCCAAGGCTATTACATGAGCAAACCCATCCCTAATGAAAAATTTGTCGAGTGGCTTAGATCCTCGCAGTGGGGCTTGGGCGAGCCCACGTCTAATCCGGTGCAAAATTTCCCTCTCGCTAAGTCCAATTTGAGCTAAAAAACTACATAGCGCACCTTATATTGGTAACCACTATGGCGCAACACGGCTTTTATCCCCGCACAATTCAACCAAGCGCTGCAAACCGCATTGACAGATCAATAGCCTTTACATGCTTGGTTAAAGCGCCCACCGAAATATAATCAATACCGGTTTCGGCGATGTGCCGAATATTTTCTAGCGTGACCCCACCGGAAACTTCGAGCTTCGCTTGACCTGCGTTAATTAAGACAGCGTCACGTAACTGCGCCAGACTGAAGTCGTCGAGCAGCAAGATATCCGCGCCCGCAGACAGCGCGGCGCGTACTTCGTCGAGCGTTTCCACTTCCACTTCAACGGCCAAAGTCGATGCCTGGCGCGCGGCGCGTACCGCGGCACTGATGGAACCTGCTGCCATGATGTGATTTTCTTTGATCAGAATACCGTCGTATAACCCATGGCGATGATTGTGACAGCCACCACAGCTCACCGCATATTTTTGCGCCGTGCGCAGACCCGGAAGAGTTTTCCTGGTGTCCAAAACACGCACTGTGGTGCCTGCCACCGCATCGGCATAACAGCGCGCGAGTGTTGCGGTACCCGACAGCGTCTGCAAAAAATTTAACGCAGTACGCTCAGCGCTCAAGAGTGCGCGCGCCGGGCCGGTAATTGTGCATAATACTTGGTTTGGACTGATGCGCTGCCCTTCCGTGGCCAGCCATTCAACTTTAACGCTGACATCTACTTGGTGGAAGGCCTCGTT
>JANPPH010000275.1:0-5646 GCA_031428395.1 Gammaproteobacteria bacterium | reverse complement strand
GATACCAGCGCGAATTTCCATGTCTTGCAAAACGTCGACGCTTTCATAGGTGACTCCCAACTGCTTGGCCAGTAGCTCTAATCCCGATTTGTTGAAGACACCTGACATTCTGCTCATGGTGTCTGATGAAGTTGTCGTGTTTGATAATTTGCGCGGTAAATTGTATGTCCTTGTGCATGTCAATCCAGCGCAACCAGGCGCTTACGAGCTCGGTCAGGGACGTTTACGGGCGTTGATTAATCGACTGCGGACAGGAGTGGTTCCAGCGCCTCACGTGGCCGCCCGGCAGCAAGTGCAAGAAACCGATTTTATATCGCATTTCAAGCAGCCGGAATTTGAAGCGGCCGTTGCCAAAGCGAAAGAGTACATTTTTGCAGGTGATGTGATGCAAGTGGTGTTATCGCAGCGCATGTCAATTGCGTACGATGCCGAACCGCTCGATTTATATCGCGCATTGCGCACTTTAAATCCGTCGCCCTATATGTTTTTCCTGAACCTTGGCGATTTCCACGTTGTGGGTTCTTCGCCGGAAATTCTGGCGCGCTTGGAGAACGGAACGGTTACGGTACGGCCCCTGGCCGGTACGCGTCCGCGTGGGCGTACTGAGGAGTTGGATCTCGCGTTAGAAACGGAACTGCTTGCCGATCCGAAAGAAATTGCGGAGCATTTAATGCTCATCGATTTAGGTCGCAACGATATCGGGCGCGTAAGCCAAATTGGCAGCGTTCAGTTGACTGAGAAAATGCTTATTGAGCGTTATTCGCATGTCATGCACATTGTTTCGAATGTGACCGGTCGTCTCCTGCCAGGCCTCAATGCCATTGATGTGTTGCGTGCGACATTTCCTGCGGGCACGTTATCCGGCGCGCCTAAAATACGCGCGATGGAAATCATTGATGAATTGGAGCCAGTAAAACGCGGTATTTACGGTGGCGCTGTCGGCTATATTGGTTGGAGCGGTAACATGGATACGGCCATCGCCATTCGCACCGCAGTGATCAAAGATGGCATGCTGCACATCCAAGCCGGTGCAGGAATCGTCGCCGATTCAGTGCCGAGTTGCGAGTGGGAAGAAACCATCAATAAAGGTCGCGCAATTTTTCGCGCAGTAGCTGCGGTGCATGCGGGCCTAGAAGCGCCGCAAGTCTAAGCGAGTCACTTATGTTACTAATGATCGATAACTACGACTCCTTCACCTATAACCTTGTGCAATATTTTGGCGAGTTAAAAGTCGATGTGCGCGTGTACCGCAACGACCAGATTACGCTTGAGCAAATCGAAGATATGGCGCCCAACCATATCGTGATTTCGCCCGGCCCCTGCACGCCTAATGAAGCGGGTGTATCGGTTCCGGTGATCCATCAGTTCGGAGGGCGCATCCCGTTGCTAGGCGTGTGTCTTGGCCATCAAAGTATTGGCCAAGCCTTTGGTGGCCGTATCATTCGAGCCCGCGAAGTGATGCACGGTAAGACTTCACGCATTGTGCACCAGGGCAAAAGTGTGTTTAGTAAATTGCCTAATCGTTTTGAGGCCACTCGCTACCACTCTTTAGTCATCGAAAAAGAGACCTGTCCTGATTGTCTGGAAGTCACCGCCTGGACCGAGACTAAAGAGGGCGAGATCGATGAAATTATGGGCGTGCAACACAAACAATTGCCTATAGCTGGTGTGCAATTTCACCCTGAATCGATACTCACCGAGCATGGCCGCAAAATCCTGCAGAATTTTTTGGATATGGCATAGGTACACATATGGATATGCAAGCTGCGATCAACGCCGTTATTAATCGCCAAAATCTTACTGCAGCGGACATGGCAACGGTTATGCAAATGATCATGACCGGTGAAGCGACGTCTGCGCAGATTGCAGGATTTCTTGTTGGGGTGCGCATGAAAGGCGAAACCGTTGAAGAAATTGCAGCGGCTGCACAAGTGATGCGCGAGCTGGCGCAAAAAGTAGCCATAACGAGCGATTACTTGGTTGATACCTGCGGGACGGGCGGGGATGCAACCGGTACATTTAATATTTCAACCGCCAGCGCGTTTGTTGTTGCCGCCGCTGGTGCTAAAGTAGCGAAGCATGGTAATCGTTCGGTATCAAGCAAGTCTGGCAGTGCGGACGTGCTTGAAGCCGCTGGTGTGAACATTGAATTGACGCCAGAGCAGGTCGTGCTTTGCGTGCAAGAGCTTGGCGTCGGCTTTATGTTTGCGCCGCGTCATCACAATGCGATGAAATTTGCGATCGGTCCGCGTCGCGAAATGGGTGTCCGCACCTTATTTAATTTGTTAGGGCCGCTGACCAATCCGGCTGGCGCGCCGAACCAAGTGCTTGGTGTTTTTAGTGACGTATGGCGCGAACCGCTAGCCCAGGTGTTGGCTCGTTTGGGCAGCAGGCATGTGTTGGTGGTACATGCAGAAGACGGCTTAGACGAAATCAGCATCGCCGCAGCCACGCGCATTGCCGAATATAGCAAAGGCAAGTTTGTCAACTATACAGTCACCCCTGAACAATTCGGTATCTCACGTTCGCCGTTGGAAGAAATTGTCACCGCTGATGCGAAGCAGAGTTTGGCAATGATACGCCGGGCCTTAGATAACACGCCCTGTGCCGCGCGTGACGTTGTGGCGCTAAATGCAGGCGCGGCAATTTATGCGGCGGGGCTTGAGCCAACTTTTGCGCAAGGTGTTGCAAGAGCCAACGAGGCAATTGCGTCTGGGGCCGCGCAAGATAAGCTCGATAAACTAATCGCGTTTACCGCCAAATTTACATGACAGCTCGCAGCGATATTTTAACCACTATTCTGCGGCGCAAGGCGCAAGAAGTCGCAACGCGTTGTGAAGCGGTGGGTATCCGTGAATTGAGTCGGCGCATCCAAGGTGTGCCGGAAACACGAGGTTTCCTCGCAGCGATAGAAGCTAAAATCGCCGATGGCGAACCTGCAGTGATTGCGGAAATAAAGAAAGCCTCGCCGAGCAAAGGCGTTTTACGCGAGGATTTCAACCCCGCTGAAATTGCCCGTAGTTATGCGCTGGGCGGCGCGGCTTGCCTGTCCGTACTAACGGATGTGGATTTCTTTCAAGGCGCCGACAGCTATCTACAACAAGCGAAACAAGCATGTCTGCTTCCTGTGCTACGCAAGGACTTCATCATCGATGCTTATCAAATATACGAGGCGCGCGCCATTGGCGCAGACTGCATTTTGTTAATTGTTGCAGCGCTTGGGGATGCGCAGTTAGTAGAGATGTCGCATCTCGCCGCGCATCTTGATATGGATGTCTTAGTTGAAGTGCATGATGAGCAAGAGCTTGAACGTGCTCTAGCATTGCCCGTAATGTTGATTGGCATTAACAATCGCGATTTGCGTACGTTCAATACCGACTTGAATAACACGATAAAGTTGCTGTCGCGCATTCCAGCGGATCGCATCGTTGTAACAGAGAGCGGCATTCACACGCCAAGCGATGTGGCCTTAATGCGAAAGCACCACGTCAATACATTTCTCGTTGGTGAGGCTTTCATGCGCGCGCCCGATCCTGGGCAAGAGCTCGCGCGAATTTTTTCAAAATGATGTCTTTGAGTTTCCCTCCGCAAACATAATCATCGTTGCGACAATCGTCGCAAATTTCAGCCCTACCCTAAAGTCACAGTCCCGATGTGCCGCTAACTCGCCGGTAAATATACTATTTCAACTCAGATTTTCAATTAGCCTCGTAGCGAGGGTGCGTTGTGCGGCCGCAGTAGAGCGCTAATTGAAAATCTGGGTTCAACCCAAGGGTAGGCTCGATGACGCGGAAAAAAATATTATTAGCGCTGGCTCCAGTTTGTGCATTGGTTGCCAGTAATGCTTTGGCTGTTCCTTACAGCACCTTTGATCCGCGTTCATTCGCGATGGGTGGAACTGGCGTTGCAGCAGGCAATAGCGCTAGCGCGGGTTTTATGAATCCTGCGCTCTTGGCTCAAGCAAAAGAGGGTGAAGATTTTACCTTGGCAGCGCCAATTGTGGGTGTACGCGCTGCCGACTCAGACGACATGGTCGGCAGTTTGGATACGTTTCAGATTAACGATAATACGGGCGTCTTTAGTCGTGCGATCACAGCATTTAACACATCAAAAACCGTTGCCAACGCCAATGTTGCGGTGGCGGCGGGCACTGCGTTGACGGCCGATTTACGAACGCTATCGAACAAGGCTCTGCAAGGCGAGGTTGGCGTGGGCTTTGTCGCAGCGATACCTAGCAAGCGCTTTGGCGTTGCAGTGACAGGCAATGCTTGGGCCGTGGGCGGAGCTCTGCTGGATATCACGACTGCTGATACCGATCAGGTCAATCAGCGTCTCGACACGTTGCGCGCAGCGCTCAATTCGAATGACCCCACTACGCAAGTAGCAGCCCTTTCGTCGCTCTCAGATCCAACCACTGGATTCACTTCAAGTGCGAAAGTGCGCGGCGCGGTCATTGCTGAAGTCGGGGTCTCATTGGCGCGCATGTTCAACGTCATGAACCGCGACATCGCTTTTGGCATAACGCCCAAGTTAGTCAAGGTTGAGACCTTCGATTACTCCGCCGACGTGGACACCGCTGACGTTACCTTTGACACGGGCCGAAAATCCTACACCGCCATGAACGTAGATCTCGGTGCAGTGCAGGACTTTCAAAATGGCTGGCGTGGTGGTATGGCAGTTAAAAATTTGCTGCCTAAAGACTACGAAACCGCTCTCGGCAACAAAATTGAAACTGCTCCTCAAGTTCGCATCGGTGTGTCACGCAGTAGCAGCTGGACAACCTTAGCGGTCGATCTAGATGTCACAGAAAATGACGCTGTGGGCTTTGATTCAAAGACACAATACTTGGCACTAGGTGGCGAGTTTGATGTGTTTAAAACCTTACAACTACGCGCAGGCTATCGCTATAACATCAGTGACAATGACACCAGCATTCCTACCCTAGGCGCTGGGCTATTAGTGTTCGGTGCGCACATTGACTTAGCAGCGGCGTATAACGGCACGGAAGCTGCGTTGTCCGGTCAACTCGGCTTTCAATTCTAAACTCAAAAAAACCTTTCCTGCGGGGGGAAGGTTTTTTTATATGAAAATTCCACCATCATTCTGAGTAAGCGGGAACGCACAACCCGTTGCAGCGATACTTGGATTCCCGCCTACGCGGGAATCCATAACACTAGGGTACCTCTATAAATTCGATCAAGCTGCGCTAGCAAGGCCCCCTTTTATGATGGGCGGCCGAAAAAAGCGGCCGCTCCTGCGCATCCTGCGCCCGCGGCATTTGAGCATCCATGCACAGCACAGTTTACACGAAGTAAATGAGCATTTTGAGGACGTTTTCAACGCTGCTAGTGCGGCTTTAGCGAATTTATAGAGGTACCCTAGTGTTATGGATTCCCGCCTACGCGGGAATGACGGTGCTATTTCACGGCATGACTTCATGGCATGACGGATCATTCTTAGATATTTTGTCATTCCCGCGTAGGCGGGAATCCAAGTATCACTGTAACGGATTGTGCGTTCCTGCTTGCTCAGGATGACGGTGGAATTTTCACATAAAAAAGCCTTCCCCCGCTTAAGGGAAGGCTTTTTTTGAGTTCAGAATTGAAAACCGAGTTGACCGGACAAGGCAGCTTCCGTGCCGTTATA
>JANPPH010000274.1:0-3428 GCA_031428395.1 Gammaproteobacteria bacterium | reverse complement strand
GTAGAGTGACTACGCCTCCGACTGTTTTTCTTCTTTTCTCGCCCATCTTCAGCACCTTGCGCACCCTCGCTACGAGGCTAATGGAAAATCTGGGTTTAAGTGGTTTTTGCCAACTCACCTAACAATAACATTTGCGCGGAGCGTGGCTTTTGATTGCCGGGTTTTGCTCGCTTATACACGCCATCGGGTTGTAATAACCAGGCTTGCGTATTGTCCGATAAGTACATCAATAAGCCGTGCCTCACCAAACGTTGTTTGATACGTTTATCTTCAATAGGAAAACATACTTCGACGCGGCGAAAGAAATTTCGATCCATCCAATCGGCACTCGCACAAAATACATTTTCCTCTCCGTCATTTAGAAAATAGAAAATGCGCGTATGTTCGAGGAAACGTCCGATGATGGAACGCACTTGGATATTTTCGGAGATACCCGGAATACCTGGCCGCAACGCGCAGATGCCGCGCACGATGAGGTCGATTTGCACATTCGCTTGAGAGGCTTCGTAAAGGGCTTGAATAATTTGCGGCTCTACTAAGGCATTCATTTTAGCAATAATACGCGCAGGTTTGCCTTCTTTGGCATGTCGCGCTTCGCGGGCAATATATTCCAACATCGTTTTATGCAATGTAAAAGGCGCTTGCAGCAATTTCTTAAGCTTGGTTGCTCGCCCCAAGCCAGTGAGTTGCTGAAAGAGTTTGTGCGTATCATCGCCAATTTCTTTGTCACACGTAAATAAACCGTAATCGGTGTAAATGCGCGCAGTGCGGGTGTGGTAGTTGCCGGTGCCTAGGTGTACATAGCGGCGTAATTTGCGCCCTTCGCGACGCACCACGAGTATCATTTTAGCGTGTGTTTTATAGCCCACGACGCCGTATACCACCTGTGCCCCTGCTTGTTGCAGACGGTTAGCCAGCTCAATATTCGCCTCTTCATCAAAGCGTGCTTGCAATTCGATGACCGCTGTCACTTCTTTGCCTGCTCTCGCGGCGTCGATCAACGCCTGGGCGATAGCCGAGTCGGGGCCGGTGCGATAGAGAGTCTGGCGCACCGCCAGTACATTGGGATCGCTGGCCGCTTGACGTACAAAATCAACCACCGGAACGAACGATTCGAACGGATGCATAAGCAGCAAATCGCCGTGGCGAATGACGTCAAAAATGTCCCTATTGACTGCTACACGTTGGGGCAGGCCGGGGACGAATGCGGGATATTTTAGCGTGGGTAGGTTAACCAGTTCGTGTATGGCCATTAAGCGGTTGACGTTTACCAGGCCGTTGACTTGATATAAATCATCCTGATTTAGATGAAATTGCTGAAGCAGAAAATTGGCAATGTCGGGCGGGCAATTATCCGCCACTTCTAATCGCACCGCATCGCCAAAACGTCGAGAAGTTAATTCACCTTCGACTGCGCGCAATAGGTCATCCACTTCTTCAGTATCGACAAATAAATCGCTATTTCGCGTTACCCGGAACTGATAACAACCAGTAGAACTCATGCCGCTAAAAAGATCGCCAGCATGGGCGTGGATAATTGATGACAACAAAACGAAATCGTGTGGGCCTTTAGCCAGATCTACGGGTAAATGAATAATTCGCGGCAAGGAACGTGGGGCTTGAACGACAGCCAGTCCACTGTCGCGACCAAAGGCATCTTTGCCGTGTAGGGATACGATGAAGTTTAAACTTTTATTCAACACCTTCGGAAACGGATGTGCGGGGTCCAAACCGATGGGTGTGAGAACCGGTAGCAACTCCGTATTAAAATAGCGTTTTATCCAGGCGGCTTGTTTTACATTCCAATGCGTGCGACGCACAATGCGGATATTATTCTTGGCCATTTCTGGAATTAGAATGTCGTTTAAAACTCGGTACTGTTCTTCGACTAAAATATGCGCTGCAATGCTGATGCGTTTTAATGCATCCTGGGGGCTTAAGTTGTCGGGGCCAGACTGCGTTGAGCCATAAGTGACTTGTTGTTTAAGTCCTGCGACTCTAACTTCAAAGAATTCGTCTAAATTGGTGCTAGAGATACACAAAAAACGCAGACGCTCCAGCAAGGGCACCGTTTCATCCTTGGTTTGTTCGAGCACTCGCCGATTAAATTCAATTAAACTGAGTTCGCGGTTAAAGTATAGCTCCGCTTGCTTCAAATCGAGTTTCTCGATGGGTGGTGCGACAGTGTCATTCATGGTGAGTAGTGGCGAGGCTTAGTCAGGTTCAAGGGAAGCATTGCGGACATCGAATTATGCACTTTTTTGCGAGCCAAAACATCACCTATTTCAATTTACTATTTTCTTTGGCGTCGAGCATCCGTATTCTGGTATAACAGGGTTTCAATCTGGTGAAAAGGAACGCATTATGAGACAGAGAGTTTTTTTTGTGATGGCTATGTCAGCAGGTGCGATGCCCGTCTATGCCGCAAGTGATCTCGATCAACTGCAAGCCTTGGCGCAGCAGGATTTTCGCGTTTTGTCCGAAGATTTGGGTTCGGCGCTCGGGTACAAGGCACTTGCGCCCGCAGAGTCTTTAGGTGTAGCGGGTTTTGATCTCGGCTTGGAGATCACCGCCACGAAGATCGATTCCGCGGTGTGGAATCGCGCAACAAGCTCAACCGACACCCTGAACACTCTTTATATTCCGAAGTTGCACGCACATAAGGGCTTACCCTTGGGCTTTGACATCGGCGCATTTTATTCTGCTGTGCCAACGACCAACATCACGCTAATGGGCGGTGAGTTACGTTACGCAATAGTGGAAGGTAATGTAGCGTTTCCTGCCATCGCAGTACGCGGAACCTATACCCTCTTATCAGGGGTGGATCAGTTGGACTTTGATACGAAAGGACTGGAATTTACCCTTTCCAAGGGATTCGCGATGTTTACCCCGTATGCGGGATTTGGCCAATATTGGGTAACTAGCCAGCCTAAAGGCACCGCAGCCAACGTTGGTCTAACTGAAGAAAGTTTTTCTGAGGCTAAATATTTTATCGGCGCGAATCTTAATTTGGGTTTACTGAATATTGCGGCGGAAGCCGATCGTTCGGGCGATTCGCCTTCTTTTGGTGTTAAAGTCGGTTTTCGCTTCTAAGGGCTACCTTTGCTTCGGCTGACGGTTGCGTGATGCGCCTTGCCACAAAAAACAGTGAGTGATTAAGTCACGGTATTGCCCACCGCGGAGTGGTTTACTTCTTTTTCAGTCATACAAAAAAAGGAGACCGCGATGAACGAACTATTGAGTTATATGGTTGGGGGGCTATCAGTCGTTCTCTTTGCGTTACTGGTTGTCTTCACCGTCAACCTTACTCGGCACGAAGCGAAGCTATCCCGCCAGGGTGGTGAAAGAAAATAACGAAAGCATCGTCCAATGCAGCATGTAGAGATGACGCCGTACCTCTACATGCTGCTTCGCGTACTTGCCGAAAC
>JANPPH010000273.1:0-4949 GCA_031428395.1 Gammaproteobacteria bacterium | reverse complement strand
GTAGAGTGACTACGCCTCCGCCTGTTTTTCGTCTTTTCTCGCCCCTCTTCAGCACCTTGCGCACCCTCGCTACGAGCCTATTGGAAAATCTGGGTTAAAGGTGAAAGCCCGGTACTTCTCGTGGTGCGTATTGATCCGCACAGTTAAGAGTGCGAATAGGTACGCACCTTCCATTTACCTTCCTAAAGCGAATGTTAACTATATCGACATACTCATAATTTCCTGGTAGGCCGACACCAGTTTGTTGCGCACCTGAGTCATCGCCTGAAATGAGATGCTAGCTTTTTTCAACGCGATCATCACTTGCGCAATGTCCGTCCCCGGCGCACCTGCCTCAAACGCCTGCGCCAACTGTCCGGCTTCTTGCTGGGACTTACTCACCGAATCAATTGACGTCTTTAACAAGGAAGCAAAATCTACCTGACTGGTATCCTTGCCTTCGATGGGCGAGACGGTCTGCGTCTGCAACTGTGTTGCTAACGTTCTCATCTGAGCCAGGACTTGGGATATTTCTATACTACTCATGACACACCTATTCCTATTTCAATAAGTTGCTACGCAAGTTCTTCAACAAAGGAACGCGGGATCCGCACGCCAGCATCCCTCAGCCGCGCGATCTTATAGCGCAACGTGCGGGGGCTAATCCCCAGTCGCTCCGCTGCTAGCTTGCGACTACCCTTACCGGCCTGCAGTGCTTCCAGAATTAATTTTTGTTCATGATCCTTCAAATCGGCACCGAGTGTCGCGGAATCGTCTGACGCGACAGGTTGGGGGGCTTGTGTTGCAGGTGCATACATTTTTGATAGGGTTTCAAAGTGAAGTGAAGCCACATCAATCATATCGCCTGATTTGAGTATTAACGCACGTTGCAGCACGTTATCGAGTTCACGTACATTCCCCGGCCAGTCGTGGGTTAGCAAATGGGCTTGCGCTTCAGGCGTAAGCAGCACGCCTGTTTGGCAATGTCTCTCAACTAGCTTCGTCGCTAAGGGGACAATGTCATGGATTCGTTCACGCAACGGGGCCAGGTGTAGTGGAAATACATTAAGTCGATAAAAAAGATCTTCACGGAATTGACCGCTACTCACTGCCTCGCGCAAATTCCTATTCGATGTGGCCAAAACACGCACGTTCAGAGCAATGACTTTATCACCACCCAAACGCTCCACTTCGCGCTCCTGCAAAACGCGCAATAATTTTGCCTGCAGGCCTAAATCCATTTCAGATATTTCATCAAGCAGCAAGGTACCGTCTTGCGCTTGTTCAAATTTTCCAGGAGTAGCTTTGTAAGCGCCGGTAAATGCACCTTTCTCATAACCAAAGAGTACTGCTTCCAACATATTTTCAGGAATAGCCGCACAGTTGATGGCGATGAATGGTCCCTTGGCGCGCGGCGAGTTTTCATGTATATGCCGCGCAACCACTTCCTTGCCGGTGCCACTTTCACCGGTAATCATGACAGTCACGTCCGTGGCGGCCACACGCCGCGCCAAATCGGCCAAGCTCTTGGATCGAGGATCGGCGACAATTAGTTCCGACGCTTCGCTATCAATACGAACAAAACGGCTGACCATATTCACCAATACTTGCGCTTCGAATGGTTTCACCAAATAATCAGCGGCACCATCACGCATAGCCTCCACCGCCTTCGAAATCGTGCCATAAGCCGTTGTTAACACCACAGGCATATCAGGATGAAGCGCTTTAATGCGTTTGAGCAACAAGTGACCATCCATGGGCTTCATCTGCACATCGCTGATCACCATGCGAATATCTTCGCGTTCCAACGTCTGTAACGCGCTGACGCCATCCGCCGCGCCTAGTACCTGATATCCTGACAGGCTCAACGTGTCACATAACGCTTCGCGCAACGCAACATCGTCTTCAACAATCAACACCATAGCCTGCTTCATAACGATTCCTCAAATAACTGCCGCTGTTGCGCAAAGTCTTTCGCCGTTGAATTTTTTTTCCGCGACACAAACTCGCTGTTATCCAACATAAAGCGCAGTGTAAAAATAGTCCCTTCGCCAAGCTGCGATTCCACATCAATATGTCCGCGATGGTTCAGCACCACCGCCCGTACCACAGCAAGGCCAAGCCCTGTGCCATCCGTGCGTGTGGTGAAAAAAGGTTCAAAAATTCGATGTATGATTTTCGTATCAATGCCCGGCCCGTTGTCGCTTATATGCAGCGTCAACACGTCCCCTTCGACTCTCGCCTGCAAGCGCAATTGCAAACCGGCGCCACGCGCTTGGAGGGCATTTATCGCAAGATTCATCAACGCGCCCTGCAATGCTGGGCGATTACCCTGCAAATAGGCATCCGGCACCTCGCCCATAATCTCGAACTGGCCATTGCATGCAGTAAGATGCGGTTCCAATGCCTGTTGCAAATCGTAGATCAACGCTCTAACACAGATCGGTTCGGCGACCACTTGTCCACCGCGCACGAAGGTCAACATATCCGATACCATGCGTTCAATATGACGTAAGCGAGCAACCACCTTGTCACCCACACGTTCACGTTCGACGTTCGCCACATCTTTGCGGGTTAGGTGCGACACATACAGCAACGCCGTACCAAGTGGCGTACGCATTTGATGTGCGAGTGACGCAACCATTTCGCCCATCGCTGATAGACGTTGATGGCGGCTTAGCTGTTCTTGGAGTTGATGGGTTTGCGTAATGTCCTGAATCAGGAGTATCTGCCCCGGCTCGCTACCCAAAGGGCTCGTGGATAAGCTAACAAAGCGGCCATCACGCAGTACGGCATGGCCTTCATGAGTGTGTGGTGCAAACGCTCTGACAATGACATCGCGCCAGGCGAGGCCCACTACGGGCTGGCCTAATAAATCTGTCGCAGCGGGATTGGTTTCTTGAACTCGACCTGCGCCGTCAAGCACTACAACAGCACCAGGCAGAGCCGCTAATAGGCGCTCTAAGCGATTAACCAGACGTTCTTTTTCGGCCAACTGCTGGTTACGTTCGCTGCGTGCGGCAGCGAGCTCTGCAGTCAACTGACGAACACGTTCTTCAAGATCGCGATAGGAGCCAGCGAGGTCTTCAGACAAACGATTAAACGCGTTGAAAGCGTCTTCAAGTGCTTGTGTTTTAATGGGGTCTTGCTGGTGGGTCATGCCGGTAATCGCCCTACTCTCCCAGAGACTATTCTAGAAGAGTAAAGGCAAAAACCGTGCCCGAATGCTAAGTGCTATTGTTAGAATCTATTATCAATAGCTAATCACTTGAATTATCTGTGATTTTTAACTATCTACGGCTAGCGCGGCGAATGTAGAGGTGGGCGATTAATTCGCGTTTCGATACGCATTTCGTCAAGCTAAACAATGTATTAGCGCTTACAGACGAAAGCCGCCAAAATTACGTCATTTCTTCCCCGCGATGCAATCCATATTTGCGTAGTTTTTCGACCAAGGTCGTGCGTCGCAATTTCAAACGATTTGCAGCATGCGCGACAATGCCGCCCGCATCGTCAAGCGCCTGCTTAATTAGGTTGTATTCGAGATCGTTAAGATGCTGCTTCAGATCGATACCCTCACGTGGCAAGCGCGGCGCTGCAAGTGGATCAAGTGTAACCGTTGAATCCTGCTCAATCATGCGCTCAGCGGGTTCACCACTTTCGCTACGAAACTTCGCTGGCAGGTCTTGCATGTCGACGAGGCCAAAGGGATACATAATCACTAAACGCTCAATCAAATTCGCCAATTCGCGTACATTACCTGGCCAATGGTATTGGCACATGGCCACAATCGCGCCTTGTGTCAAACGCACAGAACCGCGTTTTTCATGCTCCAAACGAGTCACTAACTCGCTAACGAGAAGCGGCACGTCTTCGGCGCGTTCACGCAAAGGCGGCATTTCAATAGGAAATACGTTGAGACGATAGAACAAATCTTCGCGGAATTTTCCTTGTTCAATCGCTTCTTCAAGATTGCGGTGCGTCGCGGCGACGATGCGCACATCCGCTGTAATACTCTTGTTACTGCCAACGCGCTCAAAAGTACGCTCTTGCAACACGCGCAACAGTTTAACCTGCATATGCAGGGTCATATCGCCAATTTCGTCGAGAAATAACGTGCCGCCCTCCGCCATTTCAAAGCGGCCTTGACGAGTGCTGATAGCGCCGGTAAACGCGCCCTTCTCGTGGCCAAACAGTTCGCTTTCTAAAAGATCTGCAGGAATAGCGCCACAATTAATGGGAACAAATGCTTTGTCGCGGCGTGATGATTGATAGTGAATATTGCGCGCAACCACTTCTTTGCCTGTACCCGATTCGCCGAGAATCAATACATTCGCATCGGAATCCGCGACTTGCTCAATTAATTTGCGCACTTGGCGAACGCTGCGGCTATTGCCGACTAAGCTGCGGAACAATTCAGGCGAGCGGCTGCCATCTGCTTGACGACTATTTTCACGAAAAATTTGCGCGCGCTGAATGGCGCTCGTCAATTGGCGATATTTAATAGGAAATTCAATGTAACCAACGATTTTCGCGGTCACATCCTTCGGCAAATGTGACCAGGATTTCTCTTCACCCAGTAGCAAAATAGGCACTTCGGGCGCCCACGCTTTGAGGTTCCGGAACACCTCGAGTAGGTCGGCTTCAGACTGACACTTGCCAACCAACGCAGTGAGCAATGTCTCAGCACTTACGCCGTCCTGGAAGCCACTACATCCGCGCGTGATCACAGGGTCACAGTCGATAAAGGCTAATATTGCTGCCAATTCCCGACGTCGCTGCTCGTCAGAGTCAATCACGAGGAGCGTATTAGCTGCCATGGCGAAGTATCCTTTCTAGCTGTCTGTTGAACCCAGATTTTCCATTAGCACTCTACTGCGGCCGCACAACGCACTGAATCTGCGCGAGAAAAGAAGAAAAACAGTCTGTCACCGTAGAGTGACTACGCCTCCGACTGTTTTTCTTCTTTT
>JANPPH010000272.1:0-4624 GCA_031428395.1 Gammaproteobacteria bacterium | reverse complement strand
AGAAAGTAGCCACCGTATAGGCGTCGCGATCGGCTCGGGCATTGGCGGGTTATGGGGCATAGAAAAAGGGCATGACTCTTTTCTTGATGGTGGTCCGCGTAAAATCTCGCCATTTTTCGTTCCCAGCAATATCATCAACATGATCGCCGGCAATCTCTCAATCATGTTTGGATTCAGAGGCCCCAATATTGCCATCGTATCCGCCTGCACCACGGGCACTCACAACATCGGCGAAGCCGCGCGTATTATCGAGCGCGACGACGCGGATGTAATGGTTGCAGGGGGAGCGGAAATGGCGACCTCGCCCACCGGCCTCGGTGGCTTTGCCGCTGCTCGGGCCCTATCGGCGCGCAATGACGATCCTCAGACCGCAAGCCGACCTTGGGATAAAGACCGCGACGGCTTTGTCCTCAGTGACGGAGCAGGGGTCGTGGTACTGGAAGAATATGAATACGCCAAACGCCGTGGCGCGCGCATCTATGCTGAGCTGAGCGGGTTTGGCATGAGTGGCGATGCGTTTCACATGACCCAGCCATCCGTAGGCGGTGACGGCGCGCGGCGCTGCATGACGAGCGCCTTACGCAATGCAGGGCTCAACCCCACGCAAGTAGATTATATTAATGCCCATGGCACCTCGACAGTGGCGGGAGACCTTGCCGAGACCCAAGCGGTTAAAGGCGCTTTTGGCGACCATGCGTACAAACTGAGCATGAGCTCGACAAAGTCCATGACCGGACATTTGCTCGGTGCAGCGGGCGGCATAGAGGCCATCTTTTCAGTTCTCGCTATCCGTGACCAGGTGGCACCGCCGACCATTAACATCTTTACCCCTGATGCTGAATGTGACTTGGACTACGTGCCGGGAACAGCACGCGAACAAAAAATAGACGTGGTATTATCCAATTCATTCGGTTTCGGCGGAACGAATGGAACCTTAGTATTCAACAGATTGCGATAACATCCTCAGTGTGCTGCTAATCAGTGAGCGGGTAGGGAATATAGGCCGTTCCAGTGGATCATGATCCTGCATCGCCTTACTTCGTCAGCCAACCCGCAGGGCAGCGAGTTGATTTACTCGCACTGCACCAAGCATTTCCGAGCCGCTATCCCTATTTGCTGGAAAGTGTTGCGCAAGGCACTGCCAATGCGCGTTTTGATATCTTGTTTGCATTTCCGGGCGAAACGCTGGAACTTACCTCGCTGGACGAGTTACGCCTCAACGGAAATTCTTTAGCCAATCCCGATTTTCTTGCCCAATTAGACGCGAGTTGGCACGCAGATCGCTGCCCCCACATCGCGACCTCCTTACCCTTTTTTGGCGGTTGGTTCGTCTATCTAGGCTACGAATTGGCGGGGCAGATTGAGCCTGTGCTGCAATTACCCACCCATCACGACGCACTACCTATTGCCTTCGCCACACGCATACCCGCGGCGTTAATTTGTGATCATCACAACGATTCGCTTACCCTCGTGGCAGAACACGGCAATGAGGCATTATTAGCCGCAATGTTGGCCGACCTCGAACGTGCCGCGCTAAGTCCGCAAGTACCGGCGACGGCTATCAAAATCGCATTGCAAGAAGAAGCGCCGGAGCGTTTTCTTGGCGGCGTACAGCGATCAAAAGACTATATTTTAGCGGGCGATATTTTTCAGCTAAACCTTTCACGGATCTGGCATGGGGTGGTTGCGGATGGCATCGCGCCCGCGACGCTGTATGATCGTCTGCGACGCGCAAATCCGGCACCGTTCGCGGGCTTGATTCAGTATAAAGACGTAGCGATTATCAGTTCTTCACCGGAACGGTTGTTGCGCTGCCGTGGAGGACGCATTGACGTGCGCCCCATTGCAGGCACCCGTCCACGTAGCCGTGATCGTCAGGTAGATCAAGCTTTTGCGAACTCCTTGTTGGCACATCCCAAGGAACGCGCCGAGCATGTCATGCTCATTGATTTGGAACGCAATGACCTAGGCCGCATTTGTCAGCCGGGCAGTATTCATGTTGATGAATTGATGGTGTTGGAATCGTATACGCATGTTCACCACATTGTGTCCAACATCGCGGGCGAGCTGCGTGAGGGCATTTCTCCGGCTCAGATTATCCGGGCAGTGTTCCCCGGTGGCACTATTACAGGTTGCCCCAAGGTGCGCTGTATGCAAATTATCGGTGAATTAGAGCAGACACCGCGTGGCGCCTACACGGGGTCGGCGGGGTATATTAATCGCGATGGTAGTATGGATTTGAATATCCTAATTCGTACTTTAGTCCTGAACGAACGACATATCAGCTTGCGTGCTGGTGCAGGCATTGTGGCCGATTCAGAGCCCTTGGCAGAACTCGCAGAGACACGCGTTAAAGCGCAGGGTTTAGTGCGCGCTTTAGGAATTCATGGCGAGGACGTTTGGTGATACTCGTAAACGGCTTACCTACCACGCATATCGCCGCCTTGGATCGCGGTTTTCATTATGGTGATGGCGTATTTGAGACAATTGCGGTGCGCAATCACCAAGCGCAGTGTTGGCCACAACATCTGGAACGGTTACAGCATGGCTGCGCACGTTTGCGGATCGCGTGCCCCGAGGCAAGCCTACTCCAGTCAGAGGTCGAGCAACTAGGCGCCTTGCAAGCGGAAGGGGTGCTCAAAATTATCGTCAGCCGCGGCGTAGGGGCACGCGGTTATCGCTCTGAGCCGACTGCCACGGCGACGCGTGTGTTGGCGCTGTACCCCATGCCGCATTATCCAGCGGAATATAACGCGCTGGGTGTGCGTGTGCGCGTTTGTGCGACGAGATTGGCTACTCAGCCCTTGCTTGCAGGCATTAAACACCTGAATCGCCTGGAGCAAGTGCTTGCGCGCCAGGAATGGGATGATGTTGGCATTGCCGAAGGCCTAATGCTGGATAGCGATGACAATGTGATCGAGGGCACAATGAGCAATATTTTTATGGTCCAACATGGCACCCTATATACGCCGAATTTAGATCGTTGTGGCATCCAGGGCATTATGCGTAAGCGTGTTTTGGAGCGCGCCCGCATGCTGCGTATTTCAACTCACCTCACTTCTTTGCGCATCACTGCCTTGCTTCAAGCCGACGAGTTATTTTTGACCAATAGCGTTATTGGCATCTGGCCGGTACGAGAATTGGCCGGAACTGCATTCAGTCCTGGACCTCTAACGCAACAGCTAAGTGCCAGTTTGAGCGGGCACGACTGACACATTTTTCACTAACTAGGGCGCAATTCACCGCGCAAAAAAACGTATGTCGAATTTTTTCACTAAGCTCCTGGGCATCACGCTCATCGTTGTCAGTTTCGCCTCGGCTTGGCTTTATATGGATGCCAAACAATTTCTTAACTCGCCTTTACGGGTCGGCGAGGGTGGCGCGGACTATACAGTCAAGGCGGGTGCGAATCTCAAGCAAATCGCCAAGACTCTCCATGAAGCCAATGTCGTGGATCAACCCACTTATCTTGTTTTACTCGGGAAATGGCGTGGTGGCGATAAAGTCCAAGCGGGTGAATATTTTATTGCGCCAGGCACAACGCCTGGGCAATTTCTTGACCAGATTATCGCCGGTAAAGTTGCTCAGTATTCCTTAACCTTGGTGGAAGGGTGGACATTCGAGCAAATGCTGGAAGCCGTGAATGCGCATCAGAAACTCACCCACACCTTGGAAGGCCTGTCGCCGAAAGAAGTTATGCAGCGCTTAGGCTGGCCGGGGCAACATCCTGAAGGGCGTTTTTACCCCGACACCTATCGCTTCCCGGGCGGCACGAGTGATGTCGACTTTTTACGTCGCGCCTATAAAACGATGGACGCTTACTTGCGCGAGCATTGGCAGAACCGCAGCGATAAATTACCGTTTGCCACAGCGTATGACGCCTTAATTATGGCGTCCATTGTGGAAAAGGAAACAGCACTACCCACTGAGCGCAAACGGATTGCAGGCGTGTTTATTCGGCGCTTGGAGCAGGGGATGCGTTTGCAGACGGATCCGACGGTAATTTATGGTTTAGGCAAAGCTTACGATGGTAATTTAAGACGTCGTGACCTTGTTGCAGATAACCCTTACAATACGTACATGCGCAAAGGCCTTCCGCCCACCCCCATAGCCATGCCAGGCAAGGAATCGATTGATGCGGTGTTGCATCCGCAACGCGGTAAAGCACTTTATTTCGTTGCCCGTAAAGACGGCTCCCACCAATTTTCTGAAACCTTGGAACAACACAACAAGGCCGTACAGAACTATCAATTGAGTGGGCGCTAAGCGATGCGCAAAGTGCAATTTATAACCCTTGAAGGCATAGAAGGGGTTGGCAAAAGCACGAATATGGCTTTTGTGCAGAATATCCTTACCCGCGCAGGCATCGATGTCGTGGTTAGCCGCGAGCCTGGCGGCACACCGGTGGGCGAGAAAATTCGGCAGGTGTTGCTCGATCGTCAAGCCACGATGGCGCCCGATACCGAATTGTTGTTGATGTTTGCAGCCCGCGCCGAGCATATCCAACAAGTGATTCGACCTGCTTTAGCGGCAGGTCGTTGGGTGCTTTGTGACCGTTTTACCGACGCCACCTACGCCTACCAAGGCGGGGGTCGTCAAGTATCGCAGGCCCGCATTGCCGGTC
>JANPPH010000271.1:0-7081 GCA_031428395.1 Gammaproteobacteria bacterium | reverse complement strand
GCCGACGACGCAGCCTACCAGACGCTATTGGCTGCCGATGCGCTGCGTTATTTGACCTTGCAGATTTGCGGCAGCAAAAGTTCTGGTCATCCGGGTGGTTTTGCTAGTAGCGCCGAGGCCTATGCAGCGCTGGTGATGTTGGGGCACACCAACATCATTACCGAGGTTGGGCATCATGCGCCCGGTTTTTACAGCGCGATGTTCCTCGATACCTCGCTTGAGCAAATGGGCATTCACACGGTCTTTGAATTTTGTCAGCGTTTTCGCGAGCGTCACGGATTGCTCGGTCATTTATCGGGTGCGATACCCGGTATTCTCGCGCCCGCTGGGCCCTTAGGGCAGGGGCAGCATTTTGCGATGGCAGGAGCATTGTTGCATCGCAATACGCTGTTTCCTTTTACTATGGGTGATGGTGGTATGGGTGAGCCATACATCATGTCAGCGATGATGCACTTTCACACCGCTTACCCCGACGTCACTAACTTCTTGCCAGTATTGATCTGGAATGGCTACAGCCAAGAACATCACTCGATGGTCTCGACCATGAGCAACGCGCAGATGCTTGATTATTGGAAGGCGAATAGTTTTGATGAAGTGCTGTTGGTTGATGCGAAAGATTTTGATGATGCCGGTCAGGATGGCGCGTATGTTGATAGTAGTAACTTTTCTTTAAAGCAGCGCTTAGCTTTCACTAAAGCGATACTAACTTCAATGGATCAGGCCGCGCGCATGGCGCTAGCAGGCAAGCGTACGGCATTCATTGTGAAGCAACTAAAAGGCGCAGGGGTACATGCTGTCGGTGCGAAATCGCACAATCTTTATCCTGCCGATACGTTAGAGGCAGCGCACATTGTAGAAGGTCTCAAACGCCGCGCCCTGCCGTTCGCTGCATGGCAAACTGTGCGCGATAATTTCTGTCGCGCTGGCGGTGGCGCCGCGGCTAAAACCGTTGTTACGGAGTTCGAATTGGAGCTGTCCGCATTGGGCGCACTGCCATTTCAGGATTTTTCAAAAGGCCAAAAACAAGTGCCTTCGACAGTGATGGGCGCGTTAGTTGCGGCGGTTGGGCGAGCAGACTCGCGTTTTATCGTGACCAATGCCGATGGCAATGAAGCGTCTGGTCTAAAAAACATCAATGACGCGCTCAAAATTCGTCATCCAACAGCCGATGCCTTATACAATCAGTCGCCATCGGGTCAAGTCTACGAGCCATTGAGTGAGGATGCCTGCGCGGGCCTTGCGGCGGGATTGGCGTTGTTTGGCAGCCGTAGCTTGTGGCTGTCTTATGAAAGTTTTGCAATTAACGGTTGGCCGATTTTTCAAACGGTGACTCAAGCAATGGCAGAATTGCGGCATAAAACGCCGTCGGTCGTAGCAATGTTTACCGCTGGAGCCTTGGAGCAGGGGCGAAATGGCTGGACCCATCAGCGGCCCGAGATCGAAAATTATTTTGCTGCCATGATGCGTAACGGCAATGTGTACCCTTTATTCCCTTGTGATGCCAATGCGATTCAAGCCGCCTATAGCTGGGCGCTTGAGAGTCACAACAAAGGCGTTGTGATTATTGCCTCAAAGAGTCCGTTGCCTGTATATCTGAGCCTTCAAGAGAGCCGCGAGGCAATGGAGCATGGCGCGATTACGCTTTATGAAAGTGTCCCAGGCGGTAAAGCGCAAGTGGTTTTTGCGGTCACAGGTGATATGGTGTTGTTGCCCGTATTTGAAGCCAAAGACCTTCTTGAAAGCGAGGGGTTTGGCGTGAGAATTGTTGCGGTTGTTAACCCGCGGCGTTTATATCGCACCACCGATGTTGCATGGTCGACGGTGTCTGAGCCAGACAATGCGTTTATGGATGATGCGCGCTTCAATTCGCTATTCGATGCCGATGTGTTGTTGGCAGTGAGTGGTGGCCCAAGCGGATCTCTTGAGCCAGTGCTGCTGCGCACCCGCGCGCCGAAGCGCGACACATTTTGCTGGCAGCGCGGCGAAACAACGGCAACGCCTGCAGAATTGATGGGTTTCAACGGCATCACTGCCGAGGCGATGAGTGCGCGCGCACAGCTATTGGCAAATCAGAGTTGAAGAATACCAACATCGCAACTTATGCAGACTAAAATTATTGTCTTAGATGATGACCCGACGGGTTCGCAAACCGTGCATAGCTGTTTGTTGCTAACCCGTTGGGATGTGAAAACACTGCGCGAAGCTTTGACCGACGCGTCGCCGCTGTTTTTTATTTTAACCAACACCCGCTCGATGGACGCTCAGTCCGCCGCGTTAATAACGGGCGATGTATGCAGGAATTTGCGTGCCGCGCTAGATGAGCTTGCTCAGGCTGGTGAAACCATTAATCCGCTGCTAGTTAGTCGCTCGGATTCAACCTTGCGCGGCCACTATCCCGTCGAAACGGATGTTATTTCACGCGAGCTTGGCCCGTTTGATTCGCATTTTTTGGTTCCGGCTTTCTTTGAAGGTGGGCGGATCACGCGCAATAGTGTTCATTACCTGTTAGTTGATGGCCAAGCCGTTCCCGTGCACGAAACGGAGTTTGCGCGCGATTCAGTATTTGGCTATAAGCACAGTTATTTGCCAGATTATGTCGAAGAAAAAACGCACGCTCGAATTGCCGCCAGCCAAGTTGAGCGGTTTTTGCTCGATGAGATACGCGGGAATGTCGAAGCGCGTTTGATGGCATTGGCAGACAATATTTGTTGTGTGGTCGATGCGGAAAAGCAGTCTGATCTAGACAATTTTTGCGCGCAGCTCACGCGCTGCGCAGAGCAAGGAAAACGGTTTTTATTTCGTAGCGGAGCGAGCTTGTTGACATCGCTGGCCAAATTGCCCCCGCAACCTATTGCCGCTGCTGACATGGCAAGCTACACCCGCGAAAGTCAGCCGGGCGCGATTATTGTCGGTTCGCATGTTAAAAAAACCACTGCGCAGTTGCAATACTTGTTAGGTCAGCCGAATGTAACGCCGATCGAAGTCAACGTCGATAGAGTCGCAGCGGACTACGACGGATTGCGCGCAGAAATATCCGAGCGTGCAGCGCGCGCCCATGCCGCCGGACAACACCCTGTTATCTTCACAAGTCGTGCCGAAAAACCTTTCCCCGATCAGGCATCTCGCTTGGCTTTCGGCGAACGCGTTTCGGCTTTGTTGATGGACGTGGTACGCAACTTGCCCCACAATTTAGGTTTTCTCGTCAGCAAAGGCGGCATCACCTCCAACGATGTGTTAAGCAAGGGCTTGGCGTTGCTTACTTCACGCGTGGTAGGGCAGATTTTGCCCGGTTGTTCAGTTGTGCTCTGCCCGGCGGATCATCCCCGCTTTCCGCGCATGCCCGTTGTTATTTTCCCCGGCAATGTAGGCGATGATGCTGCGCTGGCGACGGTTTTTTCAAGGCTTGCAGCGGCTGCCCATAGTGGTTGATGTAGATTCCATCGCTTTACGTAAAAAATCGCTCGTGACGCGGTTACTCATGCTGTTGCCCGCATCGTCAGTGCTCGCAGAGAGCGAAGATCTTTATCCCTACGAATGCGATGGCCTGTCGGCGTACCGTCAATTGCCCCTAGCGGTGGCATTGCCTGATACGCTTTTACAAGTACAGAAAATTTTGCGTCTCTGTTATGAGCTTGGTATTCCCGTTGTCGCACGTGGCGCGGGAACAGGACTATCGGGTGGTGCCTTGCCACATGCGCAAGGTCTGCTCCTGAGTTTGGCAAAATTTAATCACATTTTGGCTATTGATGCTGCGAATCGAACCGCCCGCGTCGAACCTGGCGTGCGCAATTTAGCTATCTCGCAAGCGGTTGCTCCTCTTGGTCTGTATTACGCGCCCGATCCTTCCTCGCAAATTGCCTGTACCATCGGCGGCAATGTGGCAGAAAATTCAGGCGGTGTGCATTGTTTAAAATATGGGCTTACGGTCCATAACATCCTACAAGTCAAAGCGTACACGGTTGAAGGCGAGTTGGTGATTTTTGGCAGCGAGGCGCTGGACAGTCCTGGCTTTGATTTGCTCGCCTTGATAACCGGCTCTGAAGGCATGCTGGCGATTATTGTCGAAGTCACAGTGCGACTGTTGCCGCAGCCGCAGGCCACTCAAGTGTTACTCGCAGCCTTTGACGATGTCGGCAAAGCCGGAGTCACCGTCGGTGAAATTATTGCTGCGGGAATCATTCCTGCGGGATTAGAAATGATGGACAACTTGGCCATTCGTGCGGCCGAAGATTTTGTGCACGTTGGCTATCCCATCGAGGCGCAAGCAATATTGCTGTGCGAGGTTGATGGCACGGCCGAGGAAGTCAGTGAACACGTGATGCGGGTGCGCGACATTATGCTAGCGTGCGGTGCCAACACAGTGCGTTCAGCGCAAACGGAGCAAGAGCGGGCTTTGCTGTGGAAAGGGCGCAAATGTGCCTTTCCGGCGGTGGGCCGTTTGGCGCCGGATTATTATTGTATGGATGGCACCATTCCGCGCAGTCGCTTAGCGGAAGTGTTGACTCGCATCAGTGAGTTGTCTTTGGAATACGGTTTGCCTGTCGCGAATGTATTCCATGCAGGCGATGGCAATCTTCATCCGCTCATTCTTTACGATGCCAATCAACCCGGTGAGCTTCAACGTACCGAGGAATTTGGGAGTAGGATTTTGGCATTGTGCGTTGAAGTGGGTGGCACGATTACCGGCGAGCACGGGGTGGGTATCGAGAAAATAGATCAAATGTGCGTGCAGTTCAGCGCAGCTGAAATCACCCAATTTCATGCAATAAAACGCGCTTTTGATGCGCGTGGTCTATTGAATCCCGGCAAAGCTGTGCCTGTATTACAGCGATGCGCAGAGTTGGGAGCGATGCATGTCCATCAAGGCAAATTATCCTTTCCCGACATCGAACGTTTTTGAAGCAGTGTTATGAATAACGATATTAGCGCTACGCTCCTAGAACAAGTTCGCCGCGCTAACGCGCAGAAAACGCCCTTGGCAATAGTCGGTGGGAACAGCAAATCCTTTTATGGCCGTAGTGCGTTAGGTGAGTCCCTGCTTGTTGGGCCACACCAAGGCATAGTGGATTACCAGCCTAAGGAATTGGTTGTCACCGTACGCGCTGGTACACCTCTGCGTATATTGGAATCTGTGCTCGCCGAACAAGGACAAATTCTCGCGTTCGAGCCACCGCATTTTGGCAGTAAGGCGACGATCGGTGGCACTATCGCTTGTGGCTTTTCGGGTCCACGTCGGCCTTACGCCGGTTCAGCGCGTGATTTCGTTTTAGGTGTGCGTTTAATCAGTGGCAGCGGCGAGATTGTAAAATTTGGTGGCGCGGTCATGAAAAATGTTGCCGGATATGATGTGTCGCGGCTAGTGACGGGTGCACTGGGGACGCTGGGCGTGATCCTGGATATAAGCTTGAAAGTGTTGCCAAGGCCTGTATATACCGTCACGCTCGCTTTCGAGATAGGCATGCTTCAAGCGCTAGAGAAAATGAATCAATGGGCGCGTCAGCCTTTACCGCTAGGCGCTACGTGTTACGACAATAAGCAATTATTTGTGCGCCTTGAAGGGACGACTAGCGGCGTTAAAGCGGCCCAAAAAGTGTTGGGTGGTGAGGGAGTAGGTGGTGCCACCGAATTTTGGCAGACGCTAAAAGAACAGCAGACCCCATACTTCATTACCAATGAACTGCTATGGAGAATATCAGTGCCGCCAGCCACGCCACCGCTTGCGCTGCCAGGCCGTTCGCTTATAGAGTGGGGTGGGGCGCAACGATGGCTCATTAGCGATGCGCCAACACCAATGATACGTGCGGTGGTAAACGATTGTGGAGGACACGCCACCCTATTTCGGTATGGCAATCGTGATGGTGATGTGTTTACGCCGTTATCGCCGATGCTAGCGCAACTGCATTACAAGCTCAAACAATCCTTCGATCCGAACGGTGTGTTGAATGTTGGTAGAATGTATTCTCATTGGTAGTAAAATCGACTAACTATGCAAACCACTCTGGCTCCAGCCTTTAAAAATTCGCCTGAAGGACAAGAAGCCGATGCCATTCTTCGAAGTTGTGTGCATTGTGGTTTTTGCAACGCAACTTGTCCTACATACCAGTTACTCGGCGATGAGTTAGATGGACCCCGTGGCCGAATTTACCTCATTAAGCAGGTCCTTGAAGGTCAGCCTGTTACACAGAAAACCCAATTACATCTCGACCGCTGCTTAACGTGCCGCGCGTGTGAAACGACATGTCCATCCGGCGTGCGCTATGGTCGATTAGCTGATCTTGGGCGAGCTATTGTGGAGCAACGGGTTAAGCGACCACTGCTTCAGCGTTTGATACGGCGCATATTGCGCCTAACGTTACCGTACCCACAGCGCTTTCGTCCATTGTTGCGTCCTGCACAATGGTTGCGGCCGCTGTTGCCCGCTGCATTGAAGCGTAAAATACCGGCGCCGCAGGCACCTATCGGAAAGTGGCCCAACTCGCAGCACACCCGTCGTATGTTGGTGCTAGAAGGTTGCGTGCAAACTCTCGCAACACCGCTAACCAATCATGCCGCTGCGCGAGTGATGGATAAGCTTGGTATTAGTTTGCTACGCGCGCCCAAGGCAGGTTGCTGTGGTGCTGTGAGTCAGCATTTATCTGCGCAAGATGAGGCGCTGAATTTTATGCGCAGAAATATCGATGCCTGGTGGCCTTATGTGGAATCAGGCATCGAAGCGATAGTCATCACGGCGAGTGGCTGTGGCACAGTCGTAAAAGAGTACGGCCATCTTCTTAGTCATGACCCGCAGTACTGTGAAAAAGCGCAACGTGTGAGTGAGCTTGCAAAAGACTTAAGTGAAGTGTTGGTCCGTGAAGACCTCACTCAGTTGTCACGCCGAGCACATAGAAAAGTCGCATTCCAATCGCCATGTACGCTTCAACATGGCCAACAAATTACAAACCATGTAGAACGAATCTTAGAGGCTGTTGGATGTTCTCTCACCGCTGTGCCCAATGCCCATCTGTGTTGCGGCTCCGCTGGAACCTACTCTATTTTACAACCTCAACTCTCGCAACGTCTGCTCTCGGATAAGCTTCAAGCA
>JANPPH010000270.1:0-4641 GCA_031428395.1 Gammaproteobacteria bacterium | reverse complement strand
GCTCGCCATACTTTTGCCAAGTAGCGTGGGTCATCGACAATACTTGCATCATCCCGCGTCTTTTTACCGACCACCATTAGCGAATCAATAGCCTGTCGACGAAGTCCTTTATGTAGCCGATAGGCTGCAGCAAATCCTCCTGGCATGCCGTCCGATGTGCTAACAATCGCTACGCGCATAAGATTATGACCGGAAAAAAATCCCGTCCATTTGTAGCAAGCGTCCGGTGTGGGGATCTGTGAAACCCGGCAATACTGCATGTAAAGAAAAATTAAGCTCCCGCAGCCGCTGAATCAAATCTAAGTAGGAGGCTTGGCCTGCGTACAACGGCAACAACGATAGCTCCAACTGTAGACCCACCGTGTCTCGCTCAAGAATCATCGATGCTCCGTCCAACACGGCGCTCTCATAACCTTGCGTATCAATTTTTAAAAACATAGCCTCAGCATCTTTGCGAAAAGTCGGCACCACTGAATCCAGCGTCGCCATCGGCACGGCTTCCTTGCCGATATATTGAGAGCGCGGTGCTGCATCCAAATGCGCGTCCAGCATGGTGAGGACTGAACTGCTGTAGGAGTTACCGGCTATGTTGATTTCAATTAGTCCTTGCTCTCGGCCAATGGCCATGCGTGGCGCGATTTCCCACCCAAAATCGCCAACACAACGCCGCGCAAGTTCTGCATAGGCGCTGCTTAATGGTTCGAACGAGACGATACGGCCGTGATAGCCGTGCTCACGCAACGATAGGGCGTATTGGCCGACGTTTGCGCCTATATCTAAAATAAGGTCGATACCGTGGTACTTTAACAACATTTGGAGCCGTGCCGGGTCGGAGTTACGCGGGGTAATTCGAATCACATCGACACCCGCTTGCCGCAGAAATTTTTTAACCATTTTTTTCATTGGTTGAATCCAACATTTGCAATAAGTTGTACAGTCACCGGTTTTTACCAAGAATGTTTACACGGAATTCCTTGCGCTTCTCACATGCTCCATGACACGCTCAGCGTTCTTCTCCCAGGTATGATTTTCCAACACCCAACGCTGACCTTCCATCGCGAGCCGCCGCCGAATGTGAGGCGAATTTTTTAGTTCACTGACGACGTCTGAAAAATTGCTACCGTCCTGATTAACCAAACGCAAATGCACACCATCCTCTACCACTTCACGAACAGCAGGCGTATCAGGCCCCATCGTGGGGACACCCATCGCAAGATATTCGAACAGTTTAAGTGGGCTACAATAGGGATTGGTAAAAGGCATAATCGCCACATCAAAGGCACTAATCATCTGCGGAATGAGTTCATAGGGTTGCCACCCTAAACATTGGGTCCAACCGGTGAGCAATGCGCGGTGAGAATCGATTGTGGCAGTTACTCGCGGCATGTCCTCGCCGTCGCCCACTAATAATAGATAGAGAGTGTTATTCCCTTGTCGCCGCATCTCCGCGAATCGCTCCACCACCTCGTTAAGGCGCCTAAATGGTTCCATACCGCCGACGTATCCCAAGACAAAGGCATCATCCGGGATTCCCAACTGCCGCCGTAGCATTGTTTTCTTTGCCGATGTCTGGTGATCAAACAAGGTAGGATTAACACCATTTGGGTTAACGCAAATCTTCTCATCAGGAACACCGCGTCCGACCAAATAATCTTTCAAATAGGAGGACACTACAATAATACGATCGGCTCGTTTATAGCGCCCTGCCTCTACCCATTGCCATAACTTTCGCAGCCAAATTGCATGAAATTTTTCGTCAAAATAGGCAGAGTTAATTTCCAACACAAGCACAATATCGGGAAGACTTTTTTTGAGGCGTCCTAACATTAGATTGCGTTGAAAAGATGCTCTGATTAACAAGCAATCGTATTTGCCTGCGCGAATCTCTTTTTCCAGTTGCTTGACGAGCGCTGACCTCGGAATAAAGCAACGCACAAATGTTTGCAAGGCGGTGGGTAGAAAACGCAACTTACCGCGCTTTTTCTCGATGCCATCTCGCTTTGGCGCAATATTTTTCGCGCCGGGGAAAATGCTGGCGTGCGTAACGCCATGCAGATTTTGAAGTGCAGCGAAAAACTCACGCGCATGAGTTCGGCCACCATGGTTACAGTAATATTCCTCGCAGTAGTACAATACTTTCATGACGACCACCGCAAGTGAGTGCAGCATAGTGGGTGTTGGCACTGTGGATCTCGCTGAATTTTTTCACGCAGCGTAGTGTGATGTGACGAGATGTGACTGATGGATTTTTTTGATGCTTGCATAAATGTTTAGCGCGTAGCGGAGCGTATTTTTCAATACTTATTTCCGCCTTCGCTTGCACCTCCCTATCAACACACGTCCTCGACGAGGCCGCTCCTTGGCCTCTTATGTCCGTCGCAACTTCCGCAAAATCAAAGTGAATTTATTCGCATCCAGATTTTTTTACTCATGGTAATTGGGCGCAGTGTAACCATGTTTTTTGACCAAGCTATCCCGCTCAGCAATGCGCAAGTCTTCACGCACCATTTCAACGACCAACTGCTCGAAAGTAATCTTAGGCGTCCAGCCGAGTTTTTCCCGCGCCTTGGTCGCATCGCCGAGCAAAGACTCAACTTCGGTGGGGCGGAAGTAACGTGGATCAATTTTAACGATACAATTGCCATGTTGATCATAGGCTTTTTCGTTTTGACCAACGCCATCCCATGACACGTTAATACCAAGCTCACTTGCCGCCAACGTAACGAATTCACGTACGCTGTATTGCACTCCGGTTGCAATAACAAAATCATCAGGCACAGCCTGCTGTAGCATTAACCATTGCATTTCAACATAGTCTTTGGCGTGACCCCAATCGCGTTTCGCGTCAAGGTTGCCCAAAAACAAACAGTCCTGCAAACCCAGCTTAATACGCGCCACAGCGCGCGTGATCTTGCGCGTGACGAAGGTTTCACCACGCCTTGGCGATTCATGATTGAATAGAATGCCGTTGCATGCGTACATGTTATAGGCTTCGCGATAATTCACCGTGATCCAATACGCATAAAGCTTGGCCGCAGCATAAGGACTACGCGGATAAAAAGGCGTCGTTTCCTTTTGTGGGACTTCTTGCACCTTGCCGTATAACTCAGACGTTGATGCCTGATAAAAACGGGTAGTCCTAGCCAAGCCAAGAATACGAATAGCCTCCAATAGGCGCAATGTTCCGAGCGCGTCGGAATTGGCTGTATACTCAGGCTCTTCGAATGACACTGCCACATGCGACTGGGCCGCAAGGTTATAGATCTCGTCAGGCTGGACGGCCTGAATTATCCGGATCAAATTCGTCGAGTCAGTAAGATCTCCATAGTGAAGAACGAGCTTTCGATCCTGCACATGCGGATCCACATAAATATGATCAATGCGTTCCGTATTGAAACTCGATGCGCGACGTTTAATGCCGTGAACCTCATAACCTTTTTCTAATAAAAACTCGACCAAATAAGAGCCGTCCTGACCGGTCACGCCGGTGATTAGTGCCTTCTTCATTGTAAACAAACTCCGCCAACGTCGTTAAAACTGGCTTAATACAGCCCCAAGAATGTGCACGTCAGCCGCCATTAACACCTGAGTCTGCTTTTTTCCATCCGAAATTTTGGTGTAATCCTTACGCGCAACGAGCAGCGCACTGCCCGCCGTAATGGATAAAGGCTGAAAATCCGCTTGGGCATGACCGGCTGGCGTATCAATAATAATGATATCGTAATGTTGACTTAGCTCACCAATAATTCTCGGTAGTCTATCTCCCGCCAGTAAATCCAACGGATTAGGCGGAATTGCACCGGCGCCAAGAACCGATAGATGCGAAAAAAAGGGCACGGTTTCGGGCAAATGCTCTAAATCGTCCTTCTTTACCCGCCCAGCAAGCATAGCCGACAATCCCACGCGACAAGGAAATTCAAACATTGAATGCAAACGCGGCTTACGTAAATCGCCGTCCATCAACAGTGTACGCTTACCCATTTGCGAGAATGTGACAGCCAAATTTGCGGCTAAATAGCTCCGGCCCTCGTGCTCGCCTGGACTGATAACGGTAAATGCTTTGCAGTTGTGATCGGCCAATTTTTGGAGTAATAGGCTGCGAATTCCTCTGAGTACTTCGGACTGCGGGCAAAAAGGCTTATACGCGGTTATCAGCTCACTACTAAACACCCCTTCAGCGACGCGCAGATAGGGGTAATCAAATTGCTTTGCTAGAGCGTATTGAACATCCTCGTCCGTAACGAGGCGCAGTTTTTTGGCCGCTTCACCAAAAAACAAACCTTCTTGGCGCTGCAGCTGTACAACCCGATCTGCATCAGCCGCGTTAAGGCGGCGTGAATCAATCAAAATTTGTCCAATGGTACGACGATCAATATGGCTTCCGTCCGCACCGAAAGAAATACTTTCGTGCATCTCGCTAAACATTCCTCCCTCAGAGCTTTCGTTTCCATGGAAGTACGCCACCTTAGAATCTGATCGCGTTTTTCGCGCTTTATCCAATATTGTTTCACCTACATTCATAACGACTCCTAAACCCTTTCCAACGTACCGAGTACAGGCAGGCTAAGGTCTGCAAGTAAGTCTTCTCGCGAACGTACGCGACGATCAATGAGCTCCCAAGCAAAAGCGATCCCGATGCCG
>JANPPH010000269.1:0-6566 GCA_031428395.1 Gammaproteobacteria bacterium | reverse complement strand
CGTTATGACCACCTTGGAAGCGCACCACGGCGCGGGCGCGATCCGTCAGCAAGTCAACAACTTTACCCTTACCCTCGTCACCCCATTGCGTACCTATTACAACTACATTTTTACTCATGTTTTGCTGTTTCTTCGCTTAATTGGCTGAATGTTCGACTGTTCGCTGCTAACCCAACGCTACTCACTGCAAGTTTTACTCATCAAATTTTTTGACCACCCAACGACTTGACTGCTTTTCCAAAATGCGGTCACAGCCTAACTCTGTCAGGGTCCCCGCCTGTCCCGGCAAGGCGTAAATCACCCGCTCGCCTTGTCTCCGCAGTATCTGTACCTGCCCTTCCAAATCAGCATCGGTCGTATGGGGCGCGAGGATAGCGCGTACGGGCTGCGGTGCATCCGCACTTAATGCGATGAGAGTTTTGAGATCGGCGCTAAACCCGGTCGCGGGACGGGCGCGGCCAAACACAGCACCTATTTGGTCATACCGGCCACCGCGCGCAATTTCCTGGCCATGCCCTGGCACAAAAGCCGCGAATACTAACCCGGTTTTATAATAATAACCGCGCAGCTCAGCAAGGTCGAAGTGAAGTGGCACTTGTGGGCACCGACGACGTGCAGCCGCTGCGATGCTCTGTAGTTCATCTAACGCTTTATGCACGCTGGGACCCGCACCCTTCAACACTTCGCGCGCATTAACCAGCACCTCTTCCCCGCCATTTAAATCGACCAGATTGACTAACATCTGTTGAGCTTCTGGCTGGATCGGTAGCTGAGCCAAAAACGCTTCTATCTCAGGCTTAGCCTTGCGTTGCAGGGCGTCGAATAGGGTTAATTCTTGCTCGTGACTAAGCTCTGCATCGCGCGCCAAACCTCGGAAGATGCTGACGTGTCCCAGGTCGAGATAGATATCCGTGATACCCGTGGTTGCAAGGGTTTCAACCATCAACATCAATACTTCTACGTCGCTTTCAATTCCCGCGTGGCCATATAACTCGGCACCCACTTGGACGGGGCTGCGAGTAGAGCTAAAGCCATCGGGGCGGGTATGCAATACAGCTCCCACATAACATAGGCGGGTCGGTGCGTCGCGGCGAAGGCGGTGAGCATCAATGCGGGCAACTTGCGGCGTGATATCAGCGCGCAGGCCCATCAATCGCCCACTTAGTTGATCCGTCAATTTAAAGGTCTGCAAGTCTAAATCATCGCCCGAGCCAATTAGCAACGATTCTAGGTATTCAACCAGGGGCGTAATGACTAGCTCATAACCCCAGGTGTGAAATAGATCAATAAGCTGTCGCCGCAGGCGCTCAAGATGCTCCGCCTGTTTCGGGAGCATCTCTTCAATGCCTTCGGGAAGTAACCAGCGATTTTTATCAGTCATTGAAGCTGCGCGATTGTTGTGCTACTGCCGGAATGCGAATAGCTAATTGGAAACAGTGAATCATCCTAAATTCGGCAATAGGTTCCAATTGCCGAATTTAGGATCATGCATTCTCGCCTTACTATTTCCGCGTGAAGCGACTCCCTCAGAAGTCCTAGTCATCGGAAAAAATGCAATAACGCGACGCCAACAATCATACTCGTCAATCCTCCGATTCGGATTGACCGATCATCCATTTTGCTAATAACCGACAATAGGTTGCGCAGCGAATTGGGATTGAGAAACGGCATTATACCCTCAATTACCAGCACGAGGGCTAGCGCAACCACGAGATCATGCCACATTTTGCTTGGTTATGCCCTTAACGCGCTGCGGCGGCAGCTACCAGCCGCCGCAGCAAACTCATCTATCGAGGAGGTTTAGGCCCTTGGAAATACTTGAAAAAACCCGAATCGGGTTGCAACACTAGCACGTCGTTTCCATCCTTGAACGACTCACGATACGCGTTCATGCTTCGGTAGAAAGAGTAGAACTCTGGGTTTTTTTGAAATGCCTCGGAATATATTTCCGCCGCCTTCCCATCACCTTCGCCTCGGGTCCGCTCAGCCTCACCATACGCTTCTGCTAAAGTTACGGTACGTTGACGATCGGCGTCAGCGCGAATGCGCTCAGCCGCCTCCGCGCCACGCGAGCGTAAGTCTTTGGCTACGCGAGCCCGCTCCGCCACCATTCGGCGATAGACCGAATCGCTAACTTCTTTGGGCAGATCAATCCGCTTAATACGAACGTCGACAACGTTAATACCGAAGCCTTCGGCTTGTTTATTGGTATTTACGGTGAGGATGTCCATGATTTGAGCGCGCTCGCCCGACACCACTTCTTGAATAGTGCGTCGACCAAACTGGCCACGAAGTTCGTCCTTGATGATCTGCGATAAACGCAAATTGGTACGTGCCTCATCGCCACCCATAGCGGTGTAATAACGCGAAACATCGTTAATGCGCCACTTAACATAGGCATCGACCATAACGTTTTTCTTTTCCGCGGTTAAAAAACGCTCCGGCTCAGCATCCATCGTCAAGATCCGACCATCAAATTTACGCACGTTGTAAATGAGCGGCACTTTCCAATGTAAGCCCGGCTTTAAGTCGGTTTCTACAATTTCGCCCAAGCGAAACAAGATGGCGCGCTCGCGTTCATCAACGGTATAAACCGAAAACGCCGCGATGATTAACAGCAGTGCGACGCCGATAAGGCCTAAAGTTTTAGTCTGTCCCACTAGCGTCTCTCCCTGCCACGTACAATTCCGCTCGACGACGGCGCATCTAACTTATTGATAGCCGTCGGCGGCGCTCCGTCATCCGGCAATTGGCTTAAGGATTGATTAACCGCATCGGCATTTAAGCCTCTATTTTGCAGCAACTGATCCAATGGCATCATCAACAAGTTATTGCCGGCCCTGCTATCGACAACCACTTTGCTCGTTTTCGACAACACGTCTTCAATAGCATCTAAGTAGAGTCGCTCGCGGGTCACGTCAGGCGCTTTTTGGTATTGAACCAGGATCTGCATAAAACGGCTCGATTCACCTTGGGCCTTGGCGATCACTTGCTCTTTGTATGCATTGGATTCTTCCAGTTGCCGCGCTGCGGCACCACGTGCTTTTGGCAAAACATCGTTTGAATAAGCTTCCGCTTCATTCTTCAAGCGTTGTTCGTCTTCGCGCGCTTTTACCGCGTCGTCGAAAGCGTCTTGCACCTCATCCGGTGGTTGGGCATCCTGCATATTGACGCTGGTTACCATTACACCTGCTTTATAGCGATCCAAGATGCTTTGGATTAGCACTGCCGCACGCAATACGATCTCGCTGCGCCCTTCGGTCAGCACATAGTCCATATTGCTTTTGCCAACAATCTCGCGCACCGCCGTTTCCGTTGCTTGGCGCAGCGTTAGATCGGGATCACGCGTCTCAAACAAGTAATCCTTGGCATCTTTAATCTTGTACTGCACAGCAAACCGAATATCGATGATGTTCTCATCGCGCGTCAGCATTAACGCCTCCACCGGAATGGCTGTCACGCCCGTTTGACTGCGACCAGAACCGCCGCCTGAGCGATAACCCACCTCAGCGTTGCGAATCTGTTCAACATCGACGGTTTCAACGCTCTCAAATGGATAAGGCAAATGCCAATGCGGACCAGGCATGGTCGTGTCAGCGTAATTACCAAACCGCAACTCAACGCCTCGCTCGCCGGCTTTGACAATATATATGCCGGTTGCAAGCCAAATGAGGAGCAGAATCCCTCCGATGACACCAAAGCCTATTGCACCAGTTCCTCCGCCACCACCAGAACCACCTTTGCGGCCGAACAATCCGCCTAGTTTTTCCTGCAATTTGCGGACAACTTCGTCCAAATCTGGCGGACCTTGCTCTTTACGACGGGTTCCCCAAGGGTCTTTGTCTTTGGAACCACCCGGTTCGTTCCAGGCCATTAGGATCTCCATTTCATAACGATATGACTTTCATTAGCGAATCTGCATTTTTCAGACTGTAGTAATTCCTGCGCAGACGTGAGGTGCAACAAACTACAAACAACATCGAAACAGCCAACCATCTTCTAAACCCAATTCCTTGCCTACCTAACACTGCAACCACTGCAGGATGTGCAAAACAAACAATTTTACTAACCATTCCAAAGCCGCTGCAAGCAGTGAGTGCTATACCGTAGACAAAATTTCCCATTTGCAGCCGTCCTCCAAGGACAGTCCATCTATCTCCTGTTGTGGCAAAGCAATTTCCATAAGCCATCCACCCTCTTCCGTAATATCTTCACTTAACACAGCATCGCGTTCGAACAAGGAGGCACGCAGACGACCAGCAGTTGCAGGCAAACGCAAATGCCGGGTGACGATTTTGTGCGCGCCATGCTCACCCTCTTTCCAGTCATATTCCGCCAACACCTTGCTTAATAAATCTATGCCCTCGCCCGTGACCGACGAGAGCCAAACACGCACCGGATGACCATTGGCATCGTAATCAATACGCGGCGCTGCATCATCCAATAAATCGATTTTGTTGAGCACTTGGATTTGCGGAATCTCCGCCGCATCAATTTCGGTAAGTACGCGATTTACTTCCTGAATTCTCTCTTCACGTTGTTCATCACGCGCATCGACCACGTGCAATAATAAGGCTGCTTCTTGTGTTTCTTCCAGGGTAGAGTGGAACGCTGCAATCAAATCATGGGGCAGATGACGAATAAAGCCCACCGTATCCGCAAGAATAACAGGATCGGCATGGGCCAAGTCTATTCTACGCAAAGTAGGATCGAGCGTGGCAAATAGTTGGTCTGCGGCAAAAACGCTCGCGCCCGTAAGTCGATTGAATAAGGTTGATTTACCCGCATTGGTATAACCTACCAAAGAGACCGTAGGCAACTCAGCCTTAATTCGTGAACGGCGTCGATCATTGCGCTGATTGGACACCTTCAACAAACGCTTATTCAATTGTTTGATCCGTTGCGCCACTAAACGTCTGTCCGTTTCCAACTGGGTTTCGCCCGGCCCACGCAAGCCGATACCCCCTTTTTGCCTCTCTAAATGAGTCCATCCACGTACCAGCCGAGTCGCAAGATGTTTAAGCTGGGCGAGCTCAACCTGCAACTTGCCCTCAAAAGAGCGTGCACGTTGCGCAAAAATATCGAGTATCAACCCGGTACGATCCAGCACCCGGCACTGCAGCAAGCGCTCCAAATTCCGTTCCTGCGAGGGCGATAAGTTGTGATTAAATAGCGCGAGGCCGAGCTGCTCGCGCTCTACACATGCCCGTATTTCTTCCGCCTTGCCTGTCCCAACAAAATATTTTGGGTCAGGCCTGCTTCGCGTTCCGGTGATCACCGCTACGGCTTCCGCACCTGCGGAGGCCGCCAGATCACGAAACTCGACCAATTCTTCCCGCTCCTGCTCGGCCGGGAAGTAGATATGAACGAGAACCGCTCGCTCTCCCCGCTGGGGACGTTCGAATAACTCCACTTAATTATTTACGCTTAATTTTCAGTAAACTGATGTCTATCACGTGTTGCCAGGAGCAGGGACGATGGGGGAACTTTCATCACCTGGCAATTTCACATTTCGCGCCGGAACAACGGTTGATATAGCATGTTTATAAACCATTTGGCTGACGCTATTTTTTAGCAACACGGCGAACTGATCAAATGACTCAATTTGACCTTGCAACTTGATACCGTTGACCAAATAAATGGAAACCGGCACGCGTTCCTTTCGCAATGCATTTAAAAAAGGGTCTTGTAGGCTCTGCCCTTTAGACATATGTTTTCTCCTTGTTTTTAGTTATGCAGCAAGTCGGCTCTGACTACTTTATTTTTACCGCTCAGTTTCGCTACAGGCAAGACCGAACTCTAACATTTTAGCATAACCAGTTTGTCTGCACTAAATTAGTGATGAAATACGCTTCACGACTTGCTCAAGCACATCGGGCGCCTCCGCATCGAACCATTGCGCGTCTTTTTCGCTGCGCAACCAGGTAAATTGGCGCTTCGCAAATTGGCGAGTCGCAATAATGGCGCGTTCTCTCATCTGTGTATAGTCTATTTCGCCAGAAAGATATTGCCATGCGTGGCGGTAACCCACAGCGCGCATGGACGGCAATTCCGCGTGCAGATCACCACGCCCGCGCAGAATGGCTACTTCGGCAATAAAGCCCGTTTGCAACATTGCATCGAAACGTTGCGCGATTCGTGCCCGTAATTTATCCCGATCGTTAAGTGACAAAACAATTTTTACAACGCGATACGGCAACTCGCACTGTAGTTGTTGGGCGAATAAAGAGCTTAAGGGCTGCGATGTTAACTCATAAACCTCCAACGCGCGCTGTATGCGCTGAGGGTCGTTGGGATGTATACGCAATGCCGACACTGCATCAACCGAGGCCAGCCTTGCGTGGAGTGCAGGCCAGCCTAGCGCTTGCGCCTCGGCCTCGAGTCGGACTCGGATGGCTTCATCTGCAGACGGCAAAAGCGACAATCCTTCCTGCAACTTGCGAAAATAGAGCATTGTTCCGCCAACCAATAACGGGATGCGCCCTGTATTGGCGATGTTTCTCATCTCCTGCAACGCGTCTTCACGAAAATTCGCTGCCGAATACGCTTGCGTGGGATCAAGGATG
>JANPPH010000268.1:0-4801 GCA_031428395.1 Gammaproteobacteria bacterium | reverse complement strand
TTGCATCGCACTGAATATCGCCATCAACGAAGCAGGTGCATCCAAACCGACGGCGTTGCCTATCTGTGATGCTTTGCTATTTGAATTGGTAAAAATAAAGGCGATGCGTTTATCCACATTAGCAAGTTGTCGAAGCCGCACAAAACGCGCCACAATGCCAACAACACGTGCTACGCGATTTTGTAAGGGCTGGTAGTATGGTTGCTCACTCGCCAAGCCCTCGCGCTTTTCCTTGAAAGAGATCGGCACGGTCACGATACGTCCATCGAATTCGGGCATCACCACATTCATCGCCGCATCCAAGGGATTCAAACCGCGCACCGAACTTTGCCACTGATGTTGTTCCATTGAACTTGTGATAGCTTGAAAAACCGGCACGTTAAGATCTGTCAACGCCGCCACTGACCAGCCGCTCAGCGTTGGGCCGCTGGGGTTAACATCACCCATCGCAAACGACGTGGTGTTGATTAACGCGTCGATATGGCAAACGCCTTCACTGCGCAAAAAATCCAGCGCAACTGAACGCTGCTGCGCATCGTCCGATAAGGTCCGCAGCGATGCAGTATAAAGCGGCAAGGCATTCATGCCGCGATGTTCGATTTCACGCACTAAGGCATCGATAAAGCCAAGGTTTCCGCTTAGCCAATGGGCGCGATAAAACGTTATACCGACACTCGGTCGATCAGGTTTGCGCCATCGCAACCAATCGCTCAAGCTAGATTGTTCGGTTAAATCAGGGTGATAAATACCGTGCTCAGGCAGAACATTGGCAGGCTCGTAACCAAAGCCAGTTAGAAGCAAATGGTCGGCGAGAAAACGCAACAGTTGGGCAATATTTCCTGTGCCGCCTGCTTGGAAATAGGTCAGTGCATCATGCAGCACCGCTGGCGCTACCATCGACACAGCGGTGAATTCTGGATTTAACTCGCCTGTGCCGCTAAGCACAATCAAATGCTGTCCACGTAGCTGCGCGTGTTGGCGTAGCGCGTCGAATCCGACGATGCTGCTTAATCGCCCCAGCACTCGTACCACAATAGTGCGAACCTCAGAGAGATCGGCCGAAAGCCAATCTTCCATGCACTGTTCATTGTCGAGCTGTTGCAAACTCAAGCCAATCACGGTTGGAAAATCTGCGGGTAAGGCAGGCAGCGCGCGCGACAGCATCATAAGATCGGTGTCCGCGTGCGTTAGCAGCGCAATGCACGGCAGCGAGGCTTTCAGCGGCTGCTTATTCATCCGCGCTTTTCTCTAACACATCACCTTGACCCAAATGGTGAAAAATGTGTGACTCGACAGGATGGCCTGAAACGATATGCTCACTGAGGATTCGATCTAACACCGCCTCGTCAACCTTGTGATACCAAACCCCTTCTGGATAAACCACCATAATCGGCCCGCGTTTACACACAGCAAAACACTGCGAGCGGGTACGCTTCACCTGCAGATTTTCTCGCGCATCGATTTTTTGGCCAAGCAACTTGAACATCGCGTCTGCTTCGACGCCATCTTCTGTACAGCGTGGGCCGGTACACATGAATAGGTGTTTAACGTGGGTGCGCATGCTGGATTGAAAGGCTCATTGTTTGACGTGCTCGTTAACAAGCAGCGCTCACCATGATAAGGACCGGAAATACACAAAAGAGGAAAGCAGAAGGCGGAGCACGAAGCTGGCGATCCATCTGCGTCGCCCTCCGCGACACCGGACTTCTTGATCGTACTGGCCGGTATCCGGGCTCATGAGTGGCGACAAGGTTCGTCTAAATCCGCGCCTTCCCATGCGCTGCACGGTGGCATTCTGCGGATTTGGTCCTCATTTACCGTTGCGGGGGCAGCGGTGGCATCGCGCTATGTAAGCTCTGTTCAATCGCTCGTCACGAGTTGAATAAGCGGCGCTCACCACCTTCCCATTGAACCCAGATTTTCCATTAGCACTCTACTGCGGCCGCACAAAGCGCTGAATCTGCGCGAGAAAAGAAGAAAAACAGTCTGTCACCGTAGAGTGACTACGCCTCCGACTGTTTTTCTTCTTTTCTCGCCCATCTTCAACACCTTGAACGCCCTCGCTACGTGCGCAAATGGAAAATCTGGGTTTAATTCCTCGGGGAAACCGAAGGAAACCAGAAACGATGTTAGCGGCTAAAAATAAGCTAGATGTGCAGAGGAGTCAAGAATAAAACGGCTGCGCGGGAGGCGAATGCAACGAGGAGGTGGCGTGCCGCTCACGATTCAAAATAAGTCTCGCGCGGACGCCATGATCGCGTTCGGAGTCGTTTGAACATACCACTCCCAACCCGCAGGTCGGGTGTATTATTTGATTCGATTAACCTTTGGGGCGGCTGGATAGTGTAAAATCCTCCCACTAAGCTATTAACTATACGGGCACCACCTAATTTTTTCCAAGCTTCCTAAGTAGCATCTTGGAAACTGGGGATTATTAAGATGTACCGCGAGCCACAATTTGCATGATTACTTATTGTCCAACCCCCGTCACACTCTTAACCATTAATCAGGAAGGAAGCAACAGTGATTGAGCTCCTCACAAGCCCTGACGCTTGGATCGCGTTTTTGACGCTTACCGCGCTCGAGCTTGTCCTTGGAATCGACAATATTATCTTTATATCGATCCTCGTCGACAAATTACCCCCCGCCTCGCGCGAGCTGGCACGACGTATCGGCCTTTTCCTGGCTATGTTCATGCGTATTGGACTTTTGCTCGTTCTTGCCTGGATAGTCGGGCTAACCGCGCCTCTATTTACCGTGTTGCAACAAGAAATTTCAGGTCGTGACTTGATTTTGATCATAGGCGGCTTGTTCCTTCTTTGGAAGAGTGCGGGTGAAATTCATCAGCTTATGGAAGGTGAAACGGCGCAAGCATCATCAGCAGTCCGCCCGGTGTTTTCCGTGATTATTTTGCAAATCATCATCATTGATTTGGTCTTTTCTTTAGATTCGATTATTACCGCAGTAGGAATGGTCGATCAGATCGAAGTTATGATTGCCGCTGTCATTACCTCGGTCGGCCTGATGATGTTGTTTGCCAAGGCCATTGGCAATTTTGTATCCGCTCACCCGACGATAAAGATGTTAGCGTTGTCGTTCCTCATGGTAGTTGGCGTGGTGCTGCTGGCCGATGGCTTTGGCTATCACGTACCCAAAGGCTTTGTATATTTTGCGATGGCCTTCTCGCTCGCTGTCGAAATGCTCAACATCCGCATGCGTAAGCGTTCTGCTAAGCCGGTAGAGTTGCATGATCGCTATAAAAAAGAGGAGCCTTGAGCGCCGCGTACTGTTCCCATAGAACTATGTCGGAATTTTTCAGCTTGGAAGTGTTAAGCCGAGAAAATAATAGTAACGTATTGTTTTTTAAATTAAAAATCCATACGGCATAGTGTTTGTCTGACTATAAAATGAATAGTAAATATAAGTCCGTTAAACCCAGATTTTCCATTAGCCTCGTAGCGAGGGTGCGCAAGGTGCTGAAGAGGGGCGAGAAAAGAAGAAAAGCAGTCGGAGGCGTAGTCACTCTACGGTGACAGACTGTTTTTCTTCTTTTCTCGCGCAGGTTCAGTGCGTTGCGCGGCCGCAGTAGAGTGCTAATGGAAAATCTGGGTTAAAGCCCACTCCCTGAGTGGGCTTTTTTTTCGCAATTCTTTGCGCCGACCGCTTTCAAGCTAACAATGATTTCGTTAATTGAGAACCATTAGTAATGATAGTGGTCGCGGACGATTTTGATTATCACATCGGTTTCCTCTGCTCATCTTGTAACTCGCCCTAAACGGACCCATAAATCTGTGTTTGAAGGTTTGGCTGCATGCTATCGTCGCCGGTAGCGAACGTCATGTCGCTCAAGGAGCTCTTCGATGCCCATTAGTAAGCTTTCACTACCTACATCCAACGCGGCCTTGCCCGGTCGGCCGGAACCGCTGCAGCTAAGCAATAGCCATTATGTAAATAAACAGCCGATTAAGCCGCCATTTCCGCAAGACAGTGAAACAGCGGTGTTTGGTTTAGGCTGTTTTTGGGGAGCCGAACGCAAATTTTGGCAACTCGCGGGCGTCTATTCCACCGCAGTGGGTTATGCGGGCGGCTTTACGCCGAATCCGACCTATCGCGAGGTTTGTAGTGGTATGACCGGCCATACCGAGGCCGTTTTGGTTGTGTACGATCCGAAAGCCGTGAGCTTTGAACACTTGTTAAAAGTATTTTGGGAATCGCATGATCCCACGCAGGGCATGCGTCAAGGTAATGATGTCGGGACGCAGTATCGGTCCGCAATTTATACGTTCAACGATGAGCAACTGAAAGCGGCACTGGCCAGCCGCGATGCATATCAGCCGATGTTGCGCCAAGCAGGCTTTGGCGAGATCACTACGGAAATCCAACCCGCTGCAACGTTTTTCTATGCTGAAGACGATCACCAGCAGTATCTAGCCAAAAATCCGCATGGTTATTGCGGAATGGGTGGTACAGGGGTGTTATGCCCGATTGGGATCGCAATGGCGGAAAAATAAACGATGGACACGATGGACTATAACTAGTCCGTTAAACCCAGATTTTCCATTAGGCTCGTAGCGAGGGTGCACAAGGTGCTGAAGAGGGGCGAGAAAAGAAGAAAAACAGTCGGAGGCGTAGTCACTCTACGGTGACAGACTGTTTTTCTTCTTTTCTCGCGCAGATTCAGTGCGTTGTGCAGACGCAGTAGAGCGCTAATGGAAAATCTGGGTTTAACAGGGGAATCGATAGGGTCTGGGGGAAGCAGGACTTTAGATGCAAGAGGGTTCTGCCTTCCCTAAGCCCCGCA
>JANPPH010000267.1:0-2244 GCA_031428395.1 Gammaproteobacteria bacterium | reverse complement strand
TCGAATTCTAAGGAATGAATCCCCGGCACCAAGTCGGCATCAATCATTACCTTCTCGCCGCGACTCACCAAAATACGAGAAGCGACTTCTTCCACCGGTAGCGACACCACCGCCACCTTATTCTTCTTGGTTACCCTGTTTTCCCTTAGCCGCTAGGCCACTTGCTTATTGTAAAGAACTACACATCCAACTCCGCCAGCACCGGCGCATGATCGGACGGCCGCTCAGCTTTGCGCGCTTGTTTGTCGATCAGCACCGATTTACAAACCGCGGCTAAGGGTGCCGTGAGCAGGATATGGTCAATCCGCATGCCCAGATTGCGGCGAAACGCGTTCATGCGGTAATCCCACCAGGAGAATGATTTTTCCGGCTGCTCGAACAGGCGAAAACTGTCTTGCAGCCCAAGCGCTTGCAATGCCCGCAACGCATCCCGTTCCGGTACGGAACATAAGACCTGACCTTCCCAGGCGGCGGGGTCGTGCACATCACGATCTTCCGGCGCGATATTGTAGTCACCGAGCAGGGCGAGTTTAGGATAGGTCTTGATTTCGTCCGCCAACCAAGCGGTGAGCGCTTGTAGCCAAGCCAACTTGTATTGATATTTATCCGAGTCGACGCTTTGCCCATTGGGGATATACACGTTGACGATGCGCACGCCATCGACGCTGGCAGCCAGCACGCGCTTCTGCGGGTCTTCAAAATTGGGAATGCCGTAGCTCACGTCTTGCAAGGCATGCTTGCTGAGGATGGCAACGCCGTTATAGGTTTTTTGTCCGGAGAACACATTTTGATACCCAGCTTCTGTTAAGGCGGCGGCAGGGAAATTGATGTCTTCTTGCTTGGTTTCTTGTAAGCACAGCACATCCGGCTGGTATTGAGTGAGCCAGTCCAATACATGCGGCAGGCGTACCTTGAGGGAGTTGACGTTCCATGACGCGATCTTCATACAGCAGGCGAGCTTTCAAGAGGGGTGATTAAGGAGGCCGTCAACACGCGACTGCGTACGCTCAATAGGGCTTAGGCTCGGGGCTGTTAGCGGCTTTTGCGGGTGGCGCTGCTGGTTCGCTGGGTTTAGTTTGCTCTGCCGTTGCGGTATTGGCTTTCGGATAGCCGGCTTGATCTAAGGCACTCGCCCACTCCGACTCAGTAAAACCTTTCAAACTCGTTTTGCTGCCGACTAACAAGAGAGGCACTAAATTCTCTTTTGAGACTTTTTGCAGTTGCTCCAAATCGGCTTTGTTTTTGCCAGGTAAGCGTTCGGTAAAGGGGATGCCGCGCTTGACCAGATAGGCTTTGGCCAGGGTACACACTTCGCCGCAATCACCAGTAAACAAAGTTACGGGATATTTCTTGATGGCTTGTTGCACGGCATAGGGGTACTTATCGCTTTGCACTACATTGTCGCTAAATTTCTTTTGCTCGACTTTTTGGGCGCTGGGCGGCGGTGGCTGATCGGTGTAATGCACGCCGCCTTTGTCATCCACCCAACGATACAGTTGCGCCTGCGCGCTAACGGTGAAACAAAGTAAAACCCAGAACAGTATATTTTTCATATGCGCAATCCTTTAAGCCTTTTTTGATAATAGGCTTGCAAGCCACCCATGCCAAGTAGTGCGCCTAAAATGAGGCCCCCGAACAACAGGCCGAACAGTAACCAAGGCGAGGACTTATTTTGTTCGTTGGGACTTTGCGCAAGTTCAGCACGCGTCTTTTCCAACTCGGCTTGCAGCAGCGCAATCTTTGGATCGGGTGTAGCACTTGGCGCTGTTGGCTCGATTTTCAACATGCGCATCGGTAGCCATCCTACATCGCCGGCTGCGGTTTTCACTTGCACGTAGCCATTTTCATCGTGCAAGATTTCAACCTTCGTGCCCGGAGCTAAACTCTTGATCACCCGATAAGTATCGGCACGGCCGCTGCGTAAATTGACGCGCGTCCCATCGATCACGGTTGCGACGTCAGCGAGGCAAGAAGATGCCCAAGCAAAAATCGCGAATAGGATAAAAACTCTCATTTACTCAGTCCATTACGTTACTTTCTTAACGTAATATCATAGGAACAGAGGCTTGGCAAGCGAATTTTATGCGTGCATTTTAAAATTCACTTATTGAGACTCGGCGTGTGCGCGCCTTTTTTTAATCCAACTCATCAAGGCCATCACATAGCCCGACAAAAGGTAGGTCACAAAAAACAGGAACAGCACCACCGCCGGCTTGTAGGTGAGCAAGGCAAAACCAAGGGTAA
>JANPPH010000266.1:0-4544 GCA_031428395.1 Gammaproteobacteria bacterium | reverse complement strand
ATTGATCGAGTGGTGTTTTCTCAAAAAGAGTCAGGCTACAAAATTTGTAGGATTGTGTAAGGTGTATTTTGGCTGTCTTGTATTACCGCTAGAAGTGCTCTGTTTCTCTAAAGCTTTAACATCTTCACTATTATTACAATACCTGCCCCTATTAACCTAGTTTCCCACATCCGCAGTAATACTACGCACTCATCTTCAAACATTTCAAGTAAATTGCAGCACTGAACACCCACTTTTAGGACTTCCGGGCCTCACGATGTACATGACGGCCATGCTCGCTTTAAGCGAGCTGTTTTTTTGGCTGTCCCGTATTATTGTCCCGTATTATCGTCCTCGCGCGTTTCCCACATGGCGAGGAATTGTGGTAGCGATATTATGCGGTTTCCCCAGGAGGGATCACCCAACCATACTGATTTTTCGCTCATGCCACGAGCCGTAACCAGGACAGCCATAAAAGCTGAACCTGTTAAATTCTTCAAATTTCAATTCAATATGAAAAATACGTAAATATGCTCCTTGTTTTGTGGATGTCCTTTAATCTTTGCGCCGGCATGCTGAGGTGAGGAACTCCAATCAGATCGAATGGCCGTGGCGTGTTTTAGTCGTCGTGGTCGTTACGTTGAGCCCGCACATTACTGCGCGTCATGAATGACGCAAGATATTTACTCTGAGTGGCATCGTAGATGCCGAACTCGTTTTCCACCATCGCATTACCGTCATTCCAGATATTGGCATCATCGCTGCCGCCCACCCAGACATCGAAATTCCGAATCTCCTGGCTGAGTACGAATGAGACCTTGATGGAGCGCCCCACCTTTACGGTGTTGTCAACCGTCCAGCCATAAAATGGCAAATGCCAAGCGGCGACCTTGTTGGGGGAGCCATCACCATCTGTGTCATTAAAACCCTGTTCCTCCGTGCCATGGAATATGTAATAAGGGCTGTCGGTAATCGCCGAAATGGTCACATCGTCGCTTTTGGTGTCTATGCCAAACAGTACAAGGTTTTCGTCATCGGACAGATATTTGCCATCGGCAGCGTACACGGGCTTGGGTGACAACGGGCTGCGCCAATCGGTGATGGTATGCCCTGGCGGGGTCGTTACATTGGGGAGAATCGGGCCGGGATTGGTGATTTTCATCGTGTAATGATAATTTCCGTCCTTCTTTTTGTAGGTCACCTTAACGTCGAACAGCGGCGCGGCGCTTACGGAGAACGCGGCAACGGACATTATCCACGGCAAGGCTTTGATAAATTCTTTCATGGTAACTTCTCCAAATGAAATTGAACTTAGATTAATATACTGAATAGAAAGCAGCATCCAGCTGCTCCCATTTATGTTTTTATCACATTTATGTTTTTATCACAAAAGCCACACCCAAGCATAGTCCGAGCCTGAACCTCGGCGGCCCCGGCCTGGGCGTGGTTGCCGCCAACTTCGTTGCAGTAAGCGATACCGGCATCCGGATTCTCAGCTTCGCCATGCTGCTGGGTCGGCTGGAAGTGTTCACGCTGCTAGTGATACTCAGTCCGGCGTTCTGGCGGAGATAAATTTTCGTGGCAAATAGCATTCCCCAGGCAACGAACCAAGTGGCTATTTTTAGCGATTTGTTATTTTACTGCGAATTGCTTTCATCTTTATCCAGCGCGTGATTAGCATGGCGGTTATGTGCCAACTGAACTGTCGGCAACACCGCCCTTGGCAAATGCATGCGGTCACACTGGCTAGATAACAGTTCACGCCAATAGGGCCAAATGTGATAACTCACGTTTTTCAGCGAAAATTCATCAAGACTTGCCTTCTCTAGCATCTGCTTCATGGTGTATTCGGCAATGAATTCCGCTTCAATTAATGCCTTTACAGAGCTTGCTTCATCCTGGGCCTTTTCATCCACCCAACGCGTACCCATTTCCACAAACACCCGCAACATTTTTTCCTGGCCATCCAGCTCAACAACCATTGATTGTCTGACATGGTGCTTAGCCTGTATCACCAGCGATTCAACGTCGGCATTGTACTTGGGGTCGAAGTCACCCTCGTAGCGAGCCACCAAATTCCTTAGGTAGACATCCTGAATCTGCAGGTTATCGATAGCTTTCTGTAACTCGGCGCTAATCATGCGGTTTTCCTCCAGACCTCTTCAGACATAGGCTGGGACTCTGAAATTACATGCAACATGGGGCGTTGCGGCTGTGCTCGTTCCATTTTCAGCGTGGTCCATTTGTCAGTTGTATCTGGCCCAACACCCGCCTCATGCGCCAAATGCGCAAAAGCAGCCGGCACGGCAGCCGCAAGCCGAAGCAGTTTATCCATAGCCTCTGACTGCGCCACATCGTCTGATTCATACTTGGAAAACGCTACCGGCCCACCGCCGAAAATACGGGCTGCTTCGGCTTGATTAATGCGCAGGCATGCTCGCAAGGCGCGTACTTCCGTGCCCATTAACAGTCCATCTACCTGCTTTCTAAAGGCCATCATGGCGCGTTTATTAGTGCGTAATTGCACCGTATCGGCCTGCTCACTGCCACAGGCATCACACACCGAATATTGCATATCCAGCTCCGCAGACTTGCCTTTGTACCCAACCGTATTCTTACCAACACAAAACTGCAAATGGCCTTCGCTGCAAATGGGACAAATATCGTGAGAGATTGTCATTGTTACCTCCTATGCTCCGATGGATGGCAGGAAACCAACAGCAGGATGTTCCCGGTCTTGCCAATCGCAAACTTGATGTAATACTCAATATCCATTTCCTTGTGCGCCGCCGTCATCCACTCCCTACGGATTACAGAATAGGCATCACACGCTGCACGCGGACCATTGGGTTTTTGTACGCACCATTCAGCGCCAATGTAACGACCACTACGCACAGCCAATTCCACCAAGCCAAGCAGATCGTCAGCATCCAGAGCCCATTTCTGAATATCCTCGTTACACTTTCGGCTCCATGCATAAATAGCCTTGCTGCCGCAACTTGCCAGCAACTCCAAAATCTCATGAGCCGCATAAAGCGGCTCGCCGAGTATTTTTCGGTCCGAACTGACTCCCTCCGGCAGTTGCCCTGTAAAGCGGCTAACAATCATATTGTTTACCATAATGGTAAGTTAGTCCAGTTAAATCTGTCGGTTCGCTTTAGAGTATTCTTTAGCCATTCCAATCAATCCAATATTTTATTCTAATTATTCAAATAGTTACAAATTGTCATGGGGTTTTTGCTTCAAACATATAGTATCGTGCTTGTAACACCACCAGGAAACGAGACGGGTGGTCAACGCCGATGACGGAGACTGGGGCACCTGATGAAAGGCGGCTCTCAGCCACGCAAAGTCAACCGCATTAGGCCAATGAATGGCCGGTGTTGGTACGGGTAGCGAACCTTAGTTCTGCTTAACCAACAGCCGTTCTATGGCCTCGCACGCATTTTCTGCACCGTCTTCAGATTTAATCACCTTGCTAATCACTTCCGCTCGCGCCTGATAATGTGGCTGATTAAGCAGTTCCTCGAACAGCGGTACCGCATTTTCGACGTTGTAGTTAGTACGGGCTAAACACTTCCCGACGCCAAGTTTTTCGATGCGCTCACCATTATCAAATTGATCAAAACCGAATGGGACAACCAAGATGGGTTGTTTCGCACATAGGCTTTGGGCTAATGTGCCAATGCCACCTTGATGAACGATGAGACAGGCATGAGGGAAGAGTTTGTCATAGGCGACGTAGTTGATGACGAACAGGTCGCCACCCAGCTTGATGTCTTTGATTTGATCATTCTGCGAACCACAGACTAATACGGCACGGCGTTTAAGTCTGCGGGCGATGGCGACGCTGACAATATAAAAATCACCGGCCACGTTAACGGCTGAAGAACCCAAGGCGAAAACGATAGGTGCCTCACCGGCATTGAGGAAGGTCTGTAAATCCATCAGTGCCGCATTGCCTGCCATTTCCCCGGAAAACAGGGGAAAACCAGTCACCATGGTGTTTGCTGGCCAATCAGGTTGGGGGTCGGCAAAACACTTTGAAAACATGGCCAGTGTGCCGTGCGGTGAATATTGTCCTTCAAAAATGGGGTGGCCGCTGGGGGGCGCGAGTTGGTGGCGCACGCACAGTTGATAGAGCGGCTTAGCCCACGATTTAGTGACACTTTTTAATAATTTAAACAAACCTCGATATAAGACAGGGCTTAAGCGGTGTAGCTTTCTGAGCCAAGGGGCTGCTGACATGATGGGGGGATCGTAGGTTGAAAGAAAGAACATGGGAGCCAATATAGTCGATAACCAGGGAATATTTTGCTCCCGACAGACGATGGGTGTGGCATAGGCCAAGGGGTGGGATATCGCCAGATCCATTGTTCCAGCCGCCTTGCGGGTATCCTCATAAGTTTCTTCGATGCGCGCCATCATTTCGGTGGTGATGCGTTCACCTCCCTTTATCGGATCAAAGATGCGCCGCAAAAAATCCCGAACTGCCTCAGGTGTAGTGTAATGATCCAGGTTGCTGCGCAGATGGATAAATGGAACCCCTTCAGCTTCGATTTGAG
>JANPPH010000265.1:0-6968 GCA_031428395.1 Gammaproteobacteria bacterium | reverse complement strand
GCGCGGATTCTAGATTATGAATGGGGTTTTGTCCAGCGTGAAGTATTCCACATATTTTTCATTGAAATCTACCGGCTTGGCCGATTGTGCTACGGTATTTGTGGTAATTCAATATAAAAAGTTGCGCCTTCGTTTTCTTTTGAAACAAAACCGATCTTGCCATCTAAACGTTCCATAATGGCTTTGGCGATGCTTAAACCCAACCCGGTGCCGCCTTTTCTTCGGCTGTCGGATGAATCGGCTTGAGCAAATTTTTCAAAAATTCGGCCATGAAATTCAGCGGGGATGCCGGGACCTTGGTCGATGACAGACACTCGAAGGGTTTGATCAATTTGATCGAGGCGAACCGTGACGGAGCTGTTTGGGGGCGAAAATTTTGCCGCATTGGAGAGTAGGTTAGTCAATACTTGCATGAGTCGATCGGTGTCGATCATGGCATATGCGTCATGAGTTGTAGGGGCTAAATATAAGGTCACTTGATGCTGTAATGCGTAGGCTTGGTTCACCTCGATGGCTTGTTTGATAACCCCTAAGAGTGATGCTCGTTGGATGTTGCAATCCATTTTTCCGGCTTCAATTTTTTCGATATCGAGAATGCTGTTAATTAGATAAAGTAGACGTTCACTATTGCGATTGGCGATGTCGACCAACTGGTGAGCTTGGTCTGTGAATTGGCCGACTACGCCGCCAGCCAGTAACCCAAGCGAGCCGCGGATAGCAGTGAGTGGCGTTCTTAGCTCGTGGCTGACAGTGGAAATAAATTCGTTCTTCAAACGCTCAACGTTTTTACGTTCTGTGATATCAGTGACGATCCCGACGTAACCCCTTACGCTACCCTGCTCGTCGCGCAAGGGCGTCGCATTGCCGGTGAGCCAAATGACGTTTTCTTGCAGCGTAAAAAAGCGATAGTCCATCGCAAACGCGCTACCTTTTTCTATGGCTGTAGCCCATGTTGCGCATACGTCCACGCGATCATCCGGGTGCACGGCCTTAAGCCAGCCATCTCCGAGTGCATCGTCGCTTTTCATCCCGGCGTATTCGCACCATCGCTCATTGACATACACGCAGGCGCCTGTGGCATTGGTCACGAATATTCCGACAGGCGCTTGAATCGCTAAGGTTCTAAACCTTACTTCGCTCGCTTTCAAGTCTGTTTCCACGCGTTTGCGTTCGCTGATATCGCGCAATATTCCAACGAAGATAACTTGGCCTTCGCTCTCTACTTCGTTAATCGCGATTTCCATGGGGAATATGGCGCCATTCTGGCGTAGACCTGGCACTTCGATGCTGCCTTTGCCGATGAGTTTCTTGGCGCCTAAGGTAAGGTAACGAGTCAGTCCTGCGCTGTGGGCATTACGCATTTCTTCTGGCATGAGCTGGGTAATGTTTTTTCCAATAATTTCACTGGCTGAGTAGCCAAAGCTTTTTTCTGCGGCTCTATTGAAGGATAAAATAATACCCTGGTCGTTGATGGTGATGATGCCATCCATCGCGTCGTTAATAACCGCGCGAGTTCGCGTTTCACTTTCGTGTAGTTGTAGACCGGCTTCACGCGCTTGCCGTTCAGACGTGATAAGCCTCCGTACCAAGGGTAAAACCTGCCAATACAACACCGTAACGCCTAAGATCACCAGAGCGAATATGAGTGGCAAGGCGATTTGAAGTTGATTCCGGATAGGAGCGTAGAGCTCAATGGTGTCTGTTTTTAATACCACGCCTAGGCCTAAAGTACTTACTGGCTGAAAAGCGGCAACGACGTGACGACGGCGGTAATCTTTAGCGGTAATAAATCCTGTTTCCCCCGAAAGCGCATAACTCATTGGCAAACGCTTGTCGTCTATTTTGTTTGCAAGAAAAATCACTTTGTCGTGGTGGCGCATGGGGAAACACCACATGCCAGCCGTAGAGGGAGCGCATACCGCAAATTCGGCTGACTCGCCAAAACCTTTGAAATCGCTGAGCAGTTTAGTGAGCCCAAATAATGGGGCCTCTGTTTGAACGACGCCAACAATTTGTCCTTGATAGACGATGTCCATTTCAACTTGGAGGAAGAATCCGTTTCGCCACAGAAGTTGCGACATAGGCGATGTTCGAAGTTGCACTTTCAAATCGTGCTCGTCGGTAAATTGCCCCGCCTTTCCGCGAATATTGCCTTGAGCATCGGCTAACGTGACTGCAGAAAACCCCAAGGGCAGAAAACTCTTTGCAATCGAATCCAGGCTAAGGTCCTGGTTTAGGATTACTCGTGATGGATCCGTCGACCTGATCGAATGAATGATATTGGGCCGTGACGCAATCAGGGATATGTTTGAAATCGCTTGATTGATTGTAGTGCTGAAAATTTCTGATCGATGCTTAAGCGAAAGCTCTAAAGAATTACTTAATGCTGTCTCCATTTGCTGCCGCAATACAGCAAATCCCGTCAGCCCTGCGATGATTGCGACAATCGCAAGAATCACGCTTCCAACCATTGAAATGCGTAGTTCGTCTCGGCCCTTGAGCAGAACGGCATAGTGTCCTGCTTCGTTGCAGCGGAAGACCAGCCCGATTCCCAATAGAATAAAACCCCATGCAGTCAGGCCCGACATGTGAACCGATTCATACCAGGGATAGACGAAATTCAGCTTCAGAACATTGCCGATTAAGCCTACTAGGCCGTTTACGATAACAATTAAGATTAGAACCTGTGTAAAAATAAGCGCCTTGCGCGATTGATAGCGCCAAAACACGAGCAGAGTGCCTGTGATGAGGAATCCTGCAACAGTTGCGGGCATCATTCGGTCACGCAAGTAATCAGCGCCACCGATTGGGTTAGGGTTTAGGTTTGGCCAGTTAAGGCCGAAGGAAACGCCGGAGAGATATTCGATTCCCACAATGGCCGCGATGGAAAAGATCGTTGCCGCCAAAAAAGAATTCAATTTATGAGCAATTGTGTTGATGCTGACTAGTGCTATGCCGCTCAAGATAAATAGCAGGCCAGTGTTAAATGCAGGCATCAATTTAAGTGTAGGAACAAACGGCCATACCCAAGCGGACATTATGTAAATGCCGGCTAAAAAGAGGCTCATTCCAATCAAGGTTGCTAGAGGAAATTTATTAGTGGAGGTTTGATGGAGTAGATCCGCGCCGCGTCCTTGGTCTGGTGAGAGATTCATGCGTTTCGAGCGTCCTGCCATGTATCGATTCAGCGTTGGCTAGATAGCGATGTCAATATGAAATCGGGACTTTGGCGTTCACAAACCTAGGTGAATGCGACTGTATCCCATCGCTGTGCTGATATCGTATCGGCTGGAGCGTTTAGATCTTGAGCGGCTGAAAATGGATGTATTTAGTTAGTGGGTAGCTACTAGGCGGCGACAAAAGAGTGAAAACTTTCCCTCATGGCCTCGGCTTCACCGAGCACGAGCAGCCGTCCTTGCGCGGCGACTTTCGCATGATAAGCTGCAATCGCAGCATTTTCTTGGCCCCACGCAACAACGATTTCGACTTCTTCAGGGCTAAGTTCAGTCAACGAGGCCAACGCGCTTCTAACGTCTTTCCTGGGCACCTCAACGCGCTGATGGCGATATGTGCTGGACGTGGCGAAGGCGAAGAACATTATATACGGCGTCGCCAAGATAAAAGCCGCAGCAAATGTTGGATTATAGCCTTCCTTAAGGAGTTTGGGTGCTAGCGATATTGCAATTGCCGCGAGGGTGAAGAGTACGCCTATTGTTAGGAAAAACGCTTTCCAGTCTTCACGATCAATAACGGCTTTTCTTTGTAAAAGTTGCGTGTGCGCAACGGCGAAGTCAGTCGCCGTGGGCGGGGCGCTATGGATATCAAATGTAATGCCCATGTTGTTGTCTCCGTAGAACATCTCAGCTACCTACCCGTGTCAGAAAATTCACAGGTAAAACCCAAAGTCTGCACCTAGGGTTGGTGTTTGCCGCTTTTCAGGGTCTTTGTTTGTTATTGGATGATGCGACATGGCAGAATGCTTGTCTAGTTAAAGACATTCAAAATTTGGCGATAATCGCAATAATCAAAGGGAGCCTATATGCCATCTTTCGACGTGGTATCCGAAGTAAATATTCAAGAAGTGCGCAATGCGGTGGATCAGGCGCAGAGAGAAGTGGGTACACGGTTTGATTTTAAGGGCGCCGATGCGGATGTCACCTTGACGGAAGACGCGATTACCTTGGAGGCCGAGAGTGAGTTTCAGGTCAAACAAATATTGGATATTTTGCACCAAAAGCTGGTCAAGCGCGGAGTCGATATCGCCAGTCTAGAAGAAAAACCCATTGAATTAAGTGGTAGGCGCGCGAAGCAGACGTTGACGATCAAGCAGGGTCTTGATCAAGAACTGGCCAAAAAAATCATTAAAGCGATTAAAGAAGCTAAGCTTAAAGTCCAGGCGGCGATACAGGGCGATCAGGTTAGGGTGACAGGGAAAAAACGTGACGATTTGCAGGAGGCGATTGCGTTATTGCGCAAGACTACCTTTGATCTTCCGCTCCAATACAATAACTTTCGCGATTGAATTCAGAACCTTATAAAATCCAAGTTGTAAGGCGTGTTTTTATTCTAATAAGTCGGGAAACGGATTTACTCATCACTCGGGCTATTGGGCGATTCGTATAAGTTAATGGCGCGCGAGCCCTGTGATTTTAGCTCAATTGTTCGTCTCTTTAAGCCTGTTTGCTTAGCACTCCTGTAGAATGACTCGCTTCGGCTGCCATAAACAGCAATTTTCTCTTAGCAAGTGAGTCTCATGTCTTCCGATCAGTTTTATTACATTCAAATTCAACGTGCGGCAGAGCTTCTTTCCATCGTCGGGACTAGTCGCCAAGCTGCTGATCGTGAAATTGACGCCTATTTTCGGAAGCACCGGAATATGGGTAAGCGCGACCGGGGTTTTGTCGCCGAAGCCGTCTATGCCTGCCTTCGCCAGCGGCGCTACTTTGAAGCAGCATTGGCTGATGTCAATCCTGACCCAGCTTTGCATGCCTTGTACCTCATTGGTGTTTATTTACTGATTGAAAAAGGTTTTAGCGGGCGTGCTTTAGTCGCAGCGGGATTTGATGCGCACGCGGTTCCCACGCTGGTACAGCAGATTCGCAGTTTGGACGTCGGATCCTTGCCGATCGCCGTCCGTCTTAGCCTTCCTGATTGGTTGGCTGAGCGACTTATCGCGCAGTATGGTGAGGAAGAAACACTAACGCTAGCGGCTGCATTGAATAAGCCTGCCACGCTCGATTTGCGCGTCAATACCTTAAAAGCAAATCGTGAACAACTTGCGCAGGTTCTGGGTGAACAAGGGTTCGAGGTGCAGCTAACGCGTTATTCACCGGTGGGTTTGCGTCGCCAGGAACGCGCCGCGCTGTTCCAAACCGAGGCGTTTCGCAATGGCTTGTTCGAAGTGCAAGACGAAGGCAGTCAACTGATTGCCTATCTTGTCGAGGCGCAACCGCGAGAACTGGTGATCGATTTCTGCGCTGGTGGTGGCGGCAAAGCCTTGCACATCGGGATGCTAATGAACAACACCGGCTCATTGTATGCCTGTGATGTGCATGAGAAGCGCTTGCAGCAACTCAGGCCACGCATGATTCGCGCCGGTCTCGATAATATTCGTATGCTCCCGATTGAGAACGAGCAAGATGCTGCGTTAGCGCGCATGCGCGGAAAAGCGGATCGGGTATTGGTCGATGCGCCGTGCTCTGGTACAGGTACCTTACGACGTAATCCCGATATTAAGTGGCGCGATATTGATTTGGTCGAATTGGCTAGTTTGCAGCTACGCATATTGACGAGCGCGGCTAAGCTGGTGAAGTTAGGCGGCAGATTGGTCTACGTGACATGCAGTTTGTTGCAAGAGGAAAATGAACAAATTGTGATGCAATTTTTGCAAGATGCAGCTGATTTTCAGCGCTTGTCAGCGGCTGAAATACTTGCCCGGCAAGGCATTACAATTGATGATGCGGTAACGGAGGAGGGTGCGATGCGGTTGTATCCGCATAAGCATGGTACTGATGGGTTTTACGCGGCGGTGTTAGAGCGGGTTAGGTGATGGGGTTTGGGTGGTTTTAGACGCTGCATCACGTGCCCCGGCAAAAACCTCACCTCGCGCATTGCTTCGATTGCTAGCGCCCGTTGGAATTGGCGCGCGATGGCGTCAGTCGACACCGATTGCAGTTGTCAGCGTGAGCCGACGAAAGCATCGTCCAACGGTGAGCAGCGGCAAATCGGCGTAGTCGCACGCTTGAGTTCATCGTCAACGCGCTTGGAACGGCGGGAATTTTGGATTAAGGTCGCGTTTATTTCGCCTATACACTGTCCGATGCTCGGCCGAAGCGGACGGTGACGGGTGATCTGATTCAGTTCGCTGCGAGCGTCTGCTTTTTGAGTTCATCGAACGGGAGCTATCGTGGTTCATTCGATCAAAACAACAAAACATTATTTCTTTCGAGAGCTACGACGCTTCATAGACACGGGCTTTACAGGATCATCTATGAGCGACTCCTTGAGCTTTTCAATGTCTTTAGATAGTTCGTCAAGTATTTCAAGACGCATGCGGCGCAAATCGACAAGGTCGATCTCGTCAGCCGTTCGAGTTTTCTTATTCTTCGTTGGAGCCTGGGAGGAGAAGTTGAACAACTTATATACTCCTTCGATTGCCTTGATGTATTCTTTCTCCTCAGCCTCAAGTTGAGCAACAGCGGCAGGATTCAACGAACATTTTCGTTCTGGTAACAGATCGACGATGGCAAAGAGCGCCAAACGGCTTGTTGCACCGCATACTTCCAGTGTCAATCCAAGATTACTAACAGAGCCACGCCATGCATGAAATTGGTTCGAATGCAGATGGATTGAAGTCAGAACATTTGCGGCTTTTTGGTATTGCGACAGGGGGTATGCCTTGCCGGGAAGTTGCTGCCGATGCTCCCAAATCCTCAGGATAGCCGACATCGCCCGATCCTCGGCGGCCT
>JANPPH010000264.1:0-2390 GCA_031428395.1 Gammaproteobacteria bacterium | reverse complement strand
GGACGAATCGACATATAAAACGCTGCATTGTGCGGAATGGTGGAATCTGTCGTGAGCTTTTGTTGCAGGCGCTGGTAGGCGTCAGGATCTGCCAAATCACCCTGGTGATACTGGAGCCGGGTGCAGAAACGCTCAAAGGCGACTTCGTTAAGGCCGTGGGGAAATTTTGTGCGCAACATGTCGGCCACTTCATTGACCCATTGTTCACCTTGCCAAGGGCGGCGCGCAAAGGCGAGAATGACCATGTTGTCCGGTAACCGTCCTGCCACTTCAAGCTGGAACAAAGCGGGGATTAATTTGAGGCGGGCGAGATTCCCGGTGGCGCCAAAAATCACTAAAGTACATGGCTCGATCATTTTAATCTCCCTTGCTTTTGACGGCATGGCCACCAAAGGCATTGCGCATCAGTGACAAGAGGCGGAAAGGATAGCCTTCACTGTCCTGGCTGTTAAAACGCATTTGCAACGCCAGCGTCATCACGGGCGTGGCCACGCCCTGGTCGATGCCTTCGATGGCGGTCCAGCGGCCTTCACCCGAGTCTGGCACATAGGGCGCAATTTTTTCCAGGCCTTGATCATCCTTGATTGCTTCGGCGGTGAGGTCGAGCAACCAACTGCGCACGACTGAACTGTGACGCCATAGCTCAGTAATTTCGCCCAGATCCAGTGAAAATTCCTGCTTGCCACGCAACAGCGCCAAGCCTTCAGCAAGCGCCTGCATCATGCCGTATTCAATGCCATTGTGAATCATTTTAGTGAAGTGACCAGCGCCCACCGGGCCGACATGCGCCCAACCGCGATCTGGCGCGGGTGCAAGGGCTTTGAGCGCTGGCTCAAACAGCGTAACCACCTCGCGCTTGCCACCGACCATTAAGCAATATCCATTATCCAAGCCCCATATACCACCCGAGGTGCCTGCATCGGCAAAACCAATATTGTGCTCAGCCAACATCGCGCCACGGCGTTCACTGTCGTGATAATTGGAGTTGCCTCCATCCACGATAACGTCACCTTTATTAAGAAGCGGGATTAAGTCTTGGATATATTGTTCAGTGGTATCGCCGCTTGGCAGCATAAGCCACACCACGCGCGGTGATGTTAATTTATCCACAGCCTCGGCCAGAGACGTGGCCGGAATCATACCTTCTTGCTGGGCTATTTCATTGACTATGCCTTGCGATCGATTATAACCGATCACCTTAATCCCTTTGCGGCACAAGCGTCTTGCCATGTTTGCGCCCATCTTTCCTAAACCAATCATCGCGATTTGCATTGTTCGTTTTCTCCCTGCTAAATGGTAGTCCACAAGCTTCCCGCTAAAAAGCGTATAATAGTATCGCCACCGCTTCCGTTAACTTTAACGCATGAGCCTGCCAACGCAATTAAGCGACGCTTTTACTTGCCGTTACGAACAATTTAACGCGATTTAGGCCCATTACAACATGACAAATACCCAAGGCAACAGCGATACTACTACAAACAAGTATAGCTGGATCTCCTAGTAGCCTATCAGGCTTAGGTGACATAGCGAAAAACTGTAGTAGTGAGGACATGAAGCAACGCATTGGAGGCGAATAGTGCACCGCACCTATTTAACTTTAGCCGCCGCGTTTGCTAGTACACAAAGTGCGCCTTCGCAAGTCTTGCTATCAACTATGTCATGCGCAACCTTTACACTGAGCCGTGAAAACCGCTAATGCACCCGCAAAAAATTCTATTTGCCACAAGTGAAGTCTGGCCGCTGGTTAAAACCGGCGGCTTGGGCGATGTTTCAGGCAGCTTACCCCTCGCGCTGAGGGCGCTAAGACATGACATACGGGTTGTGTTGCCGGCGTACCGAGAAGTGATTATCCGTGCAGGGAAACTCACGCTCATTAGTGTCTTAAACATTGGCCCGCAATTTTCGGTGCGCATTTTAGAAGGCAAATTGCCTAATACCAATGTGACCGTTTGGCTGATCGATTCACCCTCGCATTTCGACCGACGCGGTGGGCCATACTTAGGTCTAGACGGCGCGGATTGGCCTGATAACGCGGAGCGCTTCACGGTATTCTGCCGCGCCATTGAATTGATCGCACGAAATAATGCAGGACTGGATTGGCAGCCCGATGTTGTGCATTGCAACGACTGGCAAACAGGTTTAGTTCCCGCTTTACTCTCAACCGGTGCGGCACCTCGTCCAGCCACCGTGTTCACGATTCATAATATGGCCTATCAAGGTATATTTCCTGCCACTACATTCAATAATCTCGTGACTCAATTTCAACTACCGCCTGCTCTGTGGGACATCAACGGGGTGGAGTTTTTCGATCAATTGTCATTCATCAAAGGTGGCATCGCTTACGCGGATATGCTCACCACGGTGAGCGCTACGTACGCGCAAGAAATAGG
>JANPPH010000263.1:0-5789 GCA_031428395.1 Gammaproteobacteria bacterium | reverse complement strand
AGGGTAATGACGCAAAGGTTTCTTCACTGCACGACTATTGCGGTGGCTGGGCGACCGGCTTGACGCTTATGTTAGCGGGGGGCAAACTGCCCGAAGATACAGTCTTATTTTTGGCCTCGGGTCACGAGGCGATATTCAATTATTTTGCCGCAGAAATATTCCAACACTTGCCCGATGCGTATCGAAAAATCCTCGTTCGCACCGCATTCCTCTCAAGTATTACAGAACATTCTGCGATGGAAATTAGCGGCGAAAAAAGCGCACCAGAAGTGCTCTATCACTTGTATAGGCAACACTATTTTACCGATCGGCGTTGTGACCAGCAAATTAGCTACGTGTTTCATGCGTTATTTCGCGAATTTTTACTTAGGCAAGGTAGGGAGACATTGTGTGTTACTGAACGCGCGCAACTTGCGCACCATGCGGCGCGATTGCTGGAGCTAGAGGGCTATATCGAAGAAGCCGCTACACTTTATATTGAGTCGGCCACATGGGGCGAGCTTACACGACTAATTTGCCAACATGGCCTGGCATTGATCAATCAGGGTCGGGGTGGATTGCTTGAACCATGGGTTAATCAAATTCCAACAGAGCTGCTAGATATTAATCCATGGTTGTATTATTGGCGAGGCATGGCTCTTCTACCTTTCAATCCAGAAGCAAGTCGCAGAGATCTTGCGAATGCGTTCTATCTATTCAAAGCATTCGATGCCGTAATAGGTATGTATCTTGCGTTGGCCTCCCAATTAGAAAGTTTTTTTTATGCCACCTCGCTGATGCAGCTCGATCCGTGGATTGAAGAATTGGAGCAACTCAAAGCACTACATCCTCAGCCGCCTTCAATGGACGTTGAGGTGCAATTTATCGCGGCATTGAATAGCGTTGTATTGCGTAGACCACAGCACCCCATCCTTAAAGCGATGGCCGACCGCGCAGAATCGCTGCTGGCGAACCTATCAGACCCCTCGATGCGTATCCGAGTCGCCAATTTTGTAGCGTTTTATCGCATATTTTCGGGGGATTTCAAGCAAGCGGGAATTATTCTAGATGCTGTGAAGCCATCGCTTGCGCATCGCCTACCGCCGCTGCCTCTGCTTGTCTGGAAAGGCGCGAAGTCACTACATGAATGGTGTGTAGCCTCCTATGAGGACGCGTTACAGACAGTTGATGAAGCGCTGCAAATAGCGGAAGCCAGTGGCGTCCACGTACTAGACGCAAAATTTTGCGCGCAAGGCGTATACGCAAGTCTGGGTATTGGCGATGTTGCGGGCGCCACAACGTTTTTGACAAGAATGCAAAATTTGCGGATCCCGCTAGGTTCCTTAGATATTAGCCATGTTGAAATTTTGCGCGCAGGCATATTGCTCGTGAGCGGCGACGCACAGACTGCTGCCACAACGCTGATAGCCAATATGTCTTTGGCTGAACAAAACGGCTGGTCATTCATTACTGCCATGGCGCGTGTCCAGCTCGCGCAAACGTTAATCGCACTGAATAATCACGCGGCCGCCTTGCAGGAACTGCAGCAGGCGCAACAATTTGTCAACGAATTTCCCAGCCACATTCTTCAATTTCACATTCTGCGAGTTGCGGCGGAAGCATTTTTTTCTGCCAATCACGACGAGCAAGGTTTAGCCGCTCTGCGGCAAGGGTTCGGAATCGCGCGCGAGCAAGGTTATATGAATTGCCACCCTTGGTGGGTGCCGAAAGTGATGTCCGAGCTATGTGCCAAGGCGTTGGATGCTGACATCGAAGTGCCTTATGTGCAGACGCTTATTAAAGTTCGCAGTTTGCGCCCCGAAAACACCGAGATTGAGCAATGGCCTTGGCACGTTAGAATTTATACCTTAGGCTGCTTTAGCGTTGTCAAAGATGAGCAGTGGCTTAATTTTGCGCCCAGTGGGCAAGGCAACACGCAAGGGAAGCCGCTGCTACTGCTCAAAGCGTTGATCGCCCTAGGTGGACGTGAAGTCAGTGCGCATAAGATTGTCGATCTGCTGTGGCCGGACGCTGAAGGCGACAATGGATATCGCACTTTAAACATGACCTTGAAGCGATTACGTACTGCGCTAGGCAGCAGTGAAGTTATACAGTTACGCAATGGCCATCTCGCTTTGAGCCCTCACCACTGCTGGGTAGATAGCAGCGCGTTTGAGCGGGGCTTGGCGCGGGCTGACAGCCAGCCAGCTGATTTAAAAAAATCACTCTTGCTCTATCAAGGTCTCTTTCTAAGCCAAGACACTGACCTGTTGTGGACCATACCCTTGCGGGAACGTCTTAACGGCAAGTTTTTACATTATTACAGCCGCTATGGACAGCACTTAGAACAAACAGGCCAGTGGCAAGATGCCATTTCTTGGTACTACCGCGGCTTGGACGTTGATCCTAGTTCAGAGATTTTTTACCAGCACTTAATTATTTGTTACGAGCATTTAAATCAACAAGCCGAAGCCCAAGCAGCTCTCCGCCGCTATCAAAAAATTGCCGCCTCGCTACGTAGTAGTGGGGCTGATGCAGAAAACAGCCCATTACTCCTTCAAATCACCAGATGAGCAACCAACGGTTCGCATAACCGCTTAGCGCTACCAATTATGGGCTAACAACTTGCTAGACCGTAAATTGGGCCAAGTCTTGCTAATTGAGCAGACCACGCGATTAGCTGTCCGCAATCCTAGACGCCGCCAAAATTATAATTAATCTGACTCAACAGAGTCTCTCGTGCGGTATTAATACCGCACGTTTGTTACTTATTTGTTAGTTGACTAGGTGTAAATTGGTTGTGCTTTTAGCGATGCCGCTTTCATTGAGCACCTGAAGGCACGCGATGCCTCTGGCTGTAACTAAGGCCACATATCGTGTAATGCACGAAGGTATAGGTATCGTCACGAACTTAACTCATTGGAGATCTGGATGTTTAACATGGCACCGAAAAAAAAATTGGCAGCACCACATAGAATTGTAAGTCTCGTACTAGCGGCGGCTTTTTCCCCAATTGCAGCCTACTCTGCCGTGCCCTCTAGTGCCGCCGACATGCCATTGTTGCTGATTGGATCTTCCTATGAAAATGGTGCAACGGCAATCGATGCTGAGTCCATTGGTGCGCTTGGTGGTGCCGCGGTCGGTGCAGGTAGCTATCTTAGTTTAGGCGACGCCATAATTAAGGACATACTCCCAGGCGTAGGCTTAACTGTTAATGAAGCTGCTGTCGGCAGCACAACATTTGATCGTTTTTCCTGTTTCGAATTAGCTTGCCTAGCAGGTGGAAAAATGTTGGGTTATCTCAATCAGTATAAGCGGGCTTTACTAAGGGTTGCCCTGCGTGATCCGCAAAATCCCGCATCCATCGTGGGCTATAACGCGAAATATATATTTATTGGAATGGCCAATGACTGCATACACTCCGATGCTTTCGGAATACCTCAAGCGAGGACCACGCCTTGTACCAGTGTGGAGATAAATGCGTCTGCAGACAGAATTATTGAAGTAGCAAAAGACGCTTTATCTAAAGGTATAACGCCCATCATTCCCATTCACCCCGAATATAAAAGTCTAAATCTCTCGCTTGTGCAGCAGGGCCTAGGCTTTGTCTGGGTGGCCAATGAACTTCAATACAATGAAGTAAGAAATATTTTTCGAACTCGCTTCACGGCTGAGTTGCCAGGGGCGCTAGTTGTAGATCTTTGGACAAATTTTGTGCATCGAGGAGATGGAATTCATCCAGACCTAGCAACAATGAAGCGTACGGCAAGAAAACTTAAATTGATTATCAGGCGACACGGCGGACTCTAAGTGTTTTCTCTACAAAAAAAACAAATGGAAGGATCATAGCAATGAGCAAAATTTATCATCATGCACAGTTTGATCAGGAATTTTATGATCTACGGGTCAACAGGACCGAAGTTTTTCTCGGTAGAACGCCGGAAGAACAAAAAGCAGCACAGCAAAAACTTTCACAATGTACCGTCGGAATCGCCGGAACGGGTGGCATAGGCGGTGCCGTGGCGCTCAGACTCGCAAGATTTGGGGTAAAAAAACTAAAGATCGCAGATCCACAGACGTTCGATACATCAAATATCAACCGACAGCTTGGGGCAACTAAAAATAATATTGGTAGAAATAAGGCGGAAGTTGTAGGAGAGATCGTGCACGATCTTGCAGGAGACACTGAGATCGAAGTCTACACAGACGGCATTACCAAAGACAATGCTGAAGATTTTGTGAGTGAATGTGACATTGTGTTAGATCAATTGGAGTTTCTCATACTAAGAGAAAGATTTGCACTTCATCGCGCGTTTCGAAAAAACAAGAACATCAAACATATTCTTTCCTGTGCGGTAGTAGGTTGGGCCGCGCATCTTTATAAATTCGAACACGATAGTATGACCCTTGAAGAATGGTATGGGCTAGATGAAAACCATCCGCTTGATGATAAGGCAGTCGCGCGGCTGATTAGAATGTGCGCGCCAAGATTTCCCCATTTCCCGCCATATCAGGACGTAGTCAGTTGGCTTAAGTCGAATAACGCTGTGCCAATTTTCGCCGGATCGCCGCCGTTAGCCGAAGGCATTTTAGTGCAACGCACCATACTTGGCCTAATTGATAGGGAGTACGCGCCTTATGCAAAATGGCTAGCGCCGATTCCCCAGATGTATGTTTATGACGCTGCGACTTTAACGGGAGAATTTGTCACCAGCGATGGATATTTTAAGAATACTCGCGAATTAGACGTCACGTGGGAAGCCTATGACGCATGATTGAAAGCAGAGTTGGCTTTGCTGTGTGACACAAACAAACTAATAGGAAAATTGCAATGGGTAGCGAAAATATTCAACACCAAAAAGCGGCTCCATCGAGAACAGACCTGGATATTATTCAAACTGCTAGCGTCACCGCTTTGATGAGAGCGTTGTTAGCTGAAGAGGCCGGAGTATTAAATAACCCTGATTTCTTAGCCAAATATTTTGTCAACGATCAGTGGCGTCCATTCCTCAATGATCCAAAAACTTCAAGAGAAGTGCTTGAGACTAGAGTGCCCGGAACGCTTTACTATTTACTTTTACGAACGAAATATTTTGACAGATCGCTTAAAGACTGGATTTCGCGGTACCCCAACTCGCAGATTGTGTTCTTAGGAACCGGCTTCGATTCGAGGTCTATAAGATTCGCCAATGAATTGAAAGAGGCGCATGTATATGAAGTTGATCTTAAGGCGATGCTTGATTACAAAATGGATGTGATTAGTAAAAACCAACTAGAAGACAATCCTAGCAATAAGGTTTACGTGCCAATAAATTTCCATACCGAAAGCATACTTGAAAAATTGATAGAACGTGGTTTCGAAACATCGAGGAATACATACTTCTTATGGGAAGGTGTGACTTTTTTCCTAGAGGAAAAAACCGTTAGGAAATTTCTTAAAAGCCTGGCAGACAATGTTAAAGCAAGCACCACTGTGGCATTTGATTATGTGTTTAAAGACTATGTAGAAGGCAATCTTGAATACTACGGTGCAAAGGAAATTTACCGCGAGCTTCGAGAATTGGGCGAGCCTCATATCTTTGGTGTCAACTATAGTGACATGGATAGCTTTGCTTACGATCTCGGTTATACGCTGCGTAATAACCTTACAGCGTTAATGCTCGAATCGCAGTATCTGGCGGGCAAGAATGGAATGTCAGCGACTCGGTCAAATTCGTTTTCGGCAATGACAGAAATATGCAAAAAATAAATATCAACACTGGATATGGGCTAACACAATGGACTATCAAATATATCACCTAAACGGTTTG
>JANPPH010000262.1:0-12751 GCA_031428395.1 Gammaproteobacteria bacterium | reverse complement strand
TTGAGTTGGCCATCAATCTGTCTGGGCAAAGCCTCAACGATGAGAAGTTTCCAATCTACCTGGCTGAAGAGTTCGAGCTATTTAATGTGCCGTATTCGGCCGTTTGTTTCGAAATTACGGAAACGGCCGCCGTGGCTAATTTTACACAAGCTGCGCAGTTCATTCACCGCTTCAAACAATTAGGGTGTCGTTTTGCCTTGGACGATTTTGGTAGTGGAATGTCATCGTTTGCGTACTTGAAACATTTGCCTGTCGATGTGTTGAAGATAGACGGCACGTTCGTGAAGGACATCGCAGAGGATTCGATTGACCTTGCCATGGTCGAGGCAATCAACAAGGTGGGTCATGCAATGGGTATGCAGACGATTGCGGAATTTGTGGAGAGTGAGGAAATCCTCATTCGCTTGCAAGCCCTTGGCGTAGATTATGCGCAAGGCTATTACATTGGGCGTCCTAAACCCATCCTCGAACTATTCCCCTAGTTGACGCAGAATGTCCGGTGGGCGCTATCGCGTCGCTTGCCTGAGCTCACTTCGCCATCAAAACTCGCTGTCCAGAATCTCGCCTAGTGGGAGTAGAAACCGTGCCGCTTTGGAAATAGGCTGCTTGGGTGTGAAGGTTTCAAGGGTGTCTGAGGCGAATTACATGGTGGCCAGGAGTGGAATCGAACCACCGACACGAGGATTTTCAGTCCTCTGCTCTACCGACTGAGCTACCTGGCCTTGAGGAACGCGTATTAAAGCGGTTACGGCCAAATACGTCAAGGCGTAATTACGTAAAACGGATCAATTAGCGGCGTTTGTGAAATGGACTTTGGCCCAAGCAGCTCGCTTACAATCATGATAATCTAGCTTTTTTGTCACTCAAGCTTTTATATGTTGGCCATGAATTCCTTATCCTTCGTTCGCTGTGTAAAATATGTTACATTCTTAACTGTTTGTTTAACAACGAATATTAGCGCCAAAGAAATTTCCCACCAAAATGCCGTTTCAGGCTGTGCACATTGTCATGGCGCCACTGCCGCGAAAGAACCTGTGGCGCTAAAAGGTTGTGACAAATGCCACGCACAACCAGATTCATCATTCTTGCTAAAAGTTGCAGATAAGACGTCGGCCGTAGAGCCTGTTACGAGTGCGGCGGGTATGAGTCTGCCGATGTACTATGCGCAAACCCGTGTTGGCACTGCGCCCAACGCAATGATAGCAATTCCAGCTGGCGAGTTTTTGCGCGGCAGTGATGTAAGACTGGCCGATGAAGGGCCGCAGCATTCAATGCACTTACCCTCGTTTTCAATTGATCAATACGAAGTGACGAATTTGCAGTATAAGCAATTTATCGATGCCACTAATCGGCGTTCACCTGAACATTTCCGCAATCGCACTTTCCCCGAGGGTAAGGCAGATCACCCGGTAACCTATGTGTCATGGTTCGATGCCAAAGTCTATTGCGAATGGGCAGCTAAGCGCTTGCCGACCGATCAGGAATGGGAGAAAGCCGCACGTGGCACCGATGGCAGAATCTTTCCTTGGGGTAACAGTTTTGGCGTTGAGCGCGCCAACACGCCAGTACGTTGGGGGCAGCTCAAGGTCGAAGGTGACACAACTCCGGTGGGCGCATTTAAAGAAGGCATAAGTCCTTACGGTATGTACGATGCGTCGGGCAACGTCTGGGAGTGGACAGATGCGTGGTATCAACCTTATCCAGGCAATACCCGGACGAATGAAAACTATGGTGAGAAGTATCGAGTATTAAAAGGTGGCTCGTGGTGGGACTGTTCCTTCTACAAATGCGGCATCTCCGCGCCAGTCTTTAATCGCAGTTTTTTTAGCCCGAAAGTGAAAAATTCCAGTTTTGGATTTCGTTGCGCTAAGGACGCGAAATGAGATTTATACTGCTGATGTTAGTGTTGTTGTTGAGCGCATGTTCGTCGCGGGAAAATGCCGAGCCCGATAAGCCGCGCACGGCAGAAGAAGGCATGATCTTGGTCCCTGCTGGCGATTTTGTAATGGGCAGCAACAAAGTGGATAAAGAAGGCATCCAAAAACAATTTGGATTCGTTGATCCGCTGTATGCCGATGAACATCCGCAACATCGGCTGTCATTGAAGGCTTACTTCATCGACACGCTCGAAGTGAGCAACGTGCAATACAAAGATTTTGTGCAGCGTACGTCTTATCGCGAGCCACCGCAATGGATCCAAAGCGGTTATAACGTCCACGAGGATAAATTGCTCAATGCGAATACGGATCGCCTACGTTTGATTGCCAGCGACTATTTCAAGCTTGATCGCGACACTTCTACTATGAGCAAAGAAGCAATACTCGCAGCGTTGCAAGCCGTGCAGCGTGAACGCGACAAGCTGCCGGTAACCGGAGTGAGTTGGTACGACGCCTACACTTATTGCAAATACGCGGGTAAACGTTTACCCACGGAGGCCGAATGGGAAAAAGCCGCAAGGGGCGCGCAAGGCGCAGAATATCCGTGGGGCAACGCCTGGCTAGCGGCGAACACTAATACGGGTGATCAGGGCGAAAGCGACGCCACGGTGGTGCCGGTGGGATCCACGGCCAAAGATCTGTCGCCTTTCGCTGTGCAAGACATGGCGGGTAATGTCTCTGAGTGGGTAAATGACTGGTATGAAGCATACCCCGGCGCAACGTATCGCCATATGGCCTACGGTGGCATTCATAAAGTGGTGCGTGGCGGCGGTGCAGGCGCGGGGCATTACGCCATTAGCGCTTTCTTTCGCAGCGCCCGCCGCGCCCATGCTGACCCGTCGGCAATGAGCACGGATGTTGGATTTCGTTGCGCCAAAAAAGCACACTGAAACTCTTTATACTGTTTAGTTATATTTTAAGCATAAAAACATATTTTTTATTTATATAGATGTTGGCTACACTTCGCGACGTTGACTAAATAATAACTCATTGAGAGCAAAGACCTATGCAGCGTTTTACCCTACAGAAAATAATAGTTATCTCTTTATTGGCATTGTGCACAAGCTTTGCCCAAGCGCGCGAACTGTTGAATGTCTCCTACGACGTCATGCGCGATTTTTATAAAGACCTCAATCCCGTTTTCATCAAACACTGGCAGCAAAAAACCGGCGAGACGCTTACCATCAACATGTCTCATGCGGGGTCCACTAAGCAAGCTCGTGCCGTGGCGGACGGCTTGGAAGCCGACGTGCTGACGATGAATCAGGCGACGGATCTGATTATGTTGGCAAAAGTGGGCGGTGTGATTGCGCCTGACTGGAATAAAAAATTTCCCGATAATGCCGCGCCTTTCACTTCCACCACCGTGTTTATTGTGCGCAAAGGTAACTCCAAAGGGATTAAGGACTGGAGCGACTTAATTAAACCGGGCGTGCAAGTAATTATCCCTAATCCGAAAACGTCCGGAAATGGACGCTACACCTATTTGGCGGCCTGGGCTTATGCCTTAAATCAACCTGGCGGTGATGAAGCTAAGGCGCAAGAATTTGTCGGCAAGATTTTCAAAAACGTGCCGGTGCTGGATGCAGGCGGACGTGCGGCGAGCACGACTTTTATGCAGCGCAACATTGGTGATGTGTTGCTGACGTTTGAAAATGAAGCTGAAATGATCGCTAAAGAGTTCGGGCGCGGTACGTTAGAAGTGGTGTACCCGAGTTCCAGCGTTTTAGCGGAGCCACCTGTCGCCGTTGTTGATCGCGATGTCGCGAAGCGCGGCAATAAAGAGGTGGCGAAGGCTTACCTAGATTTCCTGTGGACGCCTCAAGGCCAAGAAATCGCCGCGCAAAACTACCTGCGCCCGCGTAATCAAACAGTGTTTGCCAAATACGCCGCGCAATTTCCTGCGATGAAGTTGTATACCGTCGAGAAAGTCTTTGGTAGTTGGGAAAAAGCGCAGCAACAGCACTTCGCCGATGGCGGTACTTTTGATAAGATTTATCAGCCGGGCGCAAAATAAGTATGGCGTTAGCCTCTACAGGCGCTGTACGTGTTAAACAACACAGCGTGTTACCTGGCTTCGGTATTAGCCTGGGTTTCACGCTGTTCTATCTGTCGCTGGTGGTTCTCATCCCCTTATCAGCGTTAGTGTTTAAAACGGCAACGATGTCCTGGGACAGCTTTTGGCACACCGTAACCCAGCCACGCGTGTTGGCGGCGTATCAACTCAGTTTCGGTGCGGCGCTGATTGCTGCCACATTGAACCTGGTTTTCGGCTTGCTCGTCGCTTGGGTGTTAGTGCGCTATTCCTTTCCCGGCCGGCGTTTTGTCGATGCCTTAGTCGATTTACCGTTTGCGTTGCCGACGGCTGTGGCAGGCATCGCACTCACCGCAGTTTACGCGCCAAATGGCTGGATCGGCCAATACCTCGATGCAATGGGAATTAAAGTGGCTTTCACGCCTTTAGGCATCGTTGTGGCATTGACCTTCGTCGGTTTGCCCTTTGTAGTGCGCACCGTGCAACCGGTGTTGCAGGATATGGAAAAAGAATTAGAAGAGGCGGCAGCGTGTTTAGGCGCCCGCCGTTTTCAAACCTTTTACAAAATTATTTTTCCGAGTATCGCGCCAGCCTTAGTCACGGGCTTTACCTTAGCGTTTGCTCGCGCCGTGGGTGAATTCGGTTCGGTAATATTCATTGCTGGCAATATACCGATGGTGTCGGAAATAGCGCCGCTGCTGATTATCGCAAAACTGGAGCAATACGATTATGTCGGTGCGACGGCGATTGCGGCGGTGATGTTGGCGGTGTCGTTTGTATTGTTGCTGGTGATTAACATTATTCAGTGGTGGAATAATCGGCGCTACGGCATGACAAAATAAATATGTCCTCGCAAAACGCATCGTCAATGAATAATAGCCTTCCCACCACCGAAACGCGCGGCTTACGCATCCTGTTGATTGGTTCGGCGCTGTTATTTCTTGGCGTGTTTTTATTCGTTCCCTTAGCCGCCATTTTTACCGAAGCCTTGCGCAAAGGCTGGACAGTATACGGGCAATCGTTGGTTGACCCGGATGCCTGGGCGGCGATTAAATTGACCTTGTTTATCGCAGCAATCTGCATTCCCTTGAATTTACTTTTCGGCCTGGCAGCGGCCTGGTCGATTGCGAAGTTCGATTTTCGCGGTAAGAGTTTATTGATAACGTTAATCGACCTACCGTTCTCTGTGTCGCCAGTAGTAGCAGGTCTAGTGTATGTGTTGTTGTTCGGTGCGCACGGTTGGTTTGGCGAATGGTTAGCGGCGAATGATATCAAAGTAATATTCGCCTTGCCGGGGATGATCTTGGCGACGTTATTTGTCACGTTTCCGTTTATCGCGCGAGAACTTATTCCGTTGATGCAAGCTCAAGGGCAGGAAGAAGAGCAAGCGGCGATTGTGTTAGGCGCTAGCGGGTGGCAAATGTTTTGGCGCGTGACGCTGCCCAATATCAAGTGGGGTTTGCTCTATGGCGTGATCCTATCCAACGCGCGCGCTATGGGTGAATTTGGTGCGGTATCCGTTGTCTCGGGCCATATTCGTGGGCAAACCAATACAATCCCGCTGCAAGTAGAAATTCTTTATAACGAATATAATTTTGTTGCGGCGTTTGCGTTGGCATCTATTTTGGCATTGCTGGGGTTGGTGACGTTGGCGCTGAAAACATGGATTGAATGGCAGCAAACCAAATTATTGGTGGAAGATCGGCGCATAATGATTGAGGCTCCGGCATGAGTATCGAAATCAAAAATATCTCTAAACACTTCGGTCAATTCTCAGCTTTAGATGATGTCAATCTAAGCGTGAAAACAGGCGAGTTGTTGGCCTTGTTAGGGCCGTCTGGCTGCGGTAAAACTACCTTGCTGCGCATCATTGCAGGACTCGAAACGCCCGACCAGGGGCAGATTTTTTTCGCCGGTGAAGATGCCACCGATGTGCATGTGCGTGAACGTCAAGTGGGTTTTGTGTTTCAGCATTACGCCTTGTTTCGACACATGACCGTATTTGAAAACGTCGCTTTTGGTTTGCGCGTACGGCCCAGAAAATTGCGCCCGGCGGAAGCGGCAATACGCAAAAAAGTCATGGAGCTGTTGGCGTTGGTGCAGTTGGATTGGCTTGCCGATCGTTATCCGGCGCAGTTGTCGGGTGGTCAGCGTCAACGTATCGCGTTAGCGCGTGCGCTTGCCGTTGAACCGCGAGTGATGTTGTTAGATGAACCCTTCGGCGCATTGGATACGAAAGTGCGCAAAGAACTGCGGCGCTGGTTGCGGCGCTTACATGATGAAATGCATATCACCAGTGTGTTCGTTACGCACGATCAAGAAGAAGCCTTAGAAGTAGCCGACCGCGTGGTGGTGCTCAATCACGGCAAAGTCGAACAGGTGGGCACGCCCGATGAAGTCTACGATAAACCTGCCACTCCCTTCGTGTATCAATTCCTAGGTAACGTAAACCTCTTCCATAGCCGAGTCCATAATGGCTTCGCGCAGATTGGAGATTGGCAAGTCGCAGCTCCTGAGCATGGTGCTGCGGCGCATGAGCAAGGATTTGCTTACGTACGTCCTCACGATATGGACATTCTGCCCGCCAATGCCACGACTCAAAACGAAGGCCTCGCAGCGACGGTGCAAGATATCCGCATCATTGGCGCACTAGTTCGTGTCGAACTTAGTCAGCTTCAATCCGGTGAAGCTATCGAAGTCGAACTTACCCGTGAACGATACGAGCAAGACTTGTTTAAGCAAGGCGATCAGGTGATTATACGACCACGCAACGTTAAAGTATTTTTGAAGGATAAGATTGCGTAGCCGATAAATATCAGAGCGCAGAGGCTGCCTTATTCCGATTGAGGTGCGAACCTAGCAAAGACCTCGGCGCCCGTAAGGTTCATTGTCTCATTGGCAAAGGAATAGTATGACGGTTTTTCGTCGATGAATATCTGATGATCGAAAGTCATTGTCGGAACATTGTCGAACAGGCCGACCGGAATCATATACTGATTGCGCGCTTTGAATCGGTAAAAAAGATGACTTCCGCATTTATTACAAAATCCGCGTTCCGCCCACGCCGACGAATTAAAAACGGATATGTTTTCTTTTCCTTCAAACGAAACATCGCTGCCACAATCAACCGCTAACAAAGGTCCACCGGTCCATTTTGTGCACATAGTGCAATGGCAAGCCCCCAGTTTATTGCTCATTGTTTTGGTGGAGATGCGGATTGCGCCACAAAGGCAACTTCCGTTTCCTGCATTTAGCTCAGACATGACATTCTCCAATTTGGCGTTTCCTTGTTCAATTAGACTTTAAGTAATGCGTTATTCCAAAAGCTCCAGCGCCTATACGTTCACTTGGAAGCCAAGGGTTACATCGGTGGCGGGAATGCCGCCACGAATACCCCAATTTTCCATAGGTGCTTCGTAGAGAACTATCCGAACGTCGTGTGGTTCGATACCAAGCTCACCGAACCGTTTGACGATGCCTTGATATAGATTTCGCTTTGCATCGAGTGAGCGACCGGGAAACAAGGAGATTTCGACCAAGGTATAACTGTCTGAAGTACCTGGGGGCGTGAGAAAATTCTCCGGACGATGCTCAACAAAGCGAATAATTTTGTCGCTTTCTGGGATTTTCAATGCCTCTACCAGAGCAGCATGTGTGGCGCCGATGAGCTGTTGCTGTTTCTCAGCAGGCCAGCTTTTTTTAACTTCGATTCTAGTAACAGGCATCTGTCTTTCCTTGTATTCGCCGCGACCATTTTAGCGACGTCTGCTATGTTATCTCGCAATCCGTGTATTGTTTAAATTTTTTTAATACCATGACGCCCCTCGATGGGCGTAGCGTTAACAAAGATTCGCATCAATCCCTCTTGTCTTAAGCGCCCACTGACATAAATTTCTAGTGCAAGTAAATCCATTTTGCGACCGATGGTACGCCACTATTGTTAATGGCGAACATCATGTAATAGCCTTGCTGCGCTAGCGAATGCGGATGACCACCGTGAGGCGCGGTCAACGTTAACCTGACAGGATTGGCGTGGTCGTGGATGTAAGGCATTTCCAGCACCTTCTGTTCCGTATCGGTTTGGTGGGTTACTGCCATTGGCCGCACAAGAACCACTTTAACGATAGAAGATGCGTCGGGTGACTCAATGACAAAGCTCTGTCCGTGGTGGACCAAAGTGGGTGCTGATGAAATTACTGGCCTTGCGCCGTTGAACAAATAGGGTGGGCTGTAAATTTCAATTGCGGTATTGTTCCATCCGGCCATCATAACTTTGCCGCTAGGCAATAATAGTGCTACCGAATGATAATCTCTTATTGATGGCAGTGCGGCCATCGCTGACCAAGAATTGGTCTGCGGATTAAATAACGTACAGGGTGAGTTAGTTCGTTGAATTCCTCCACATACAAATACATTTCCGTCCGGGAGTAATACTGCGCTGCAAAGGCTGCGATGCTCACCGTCGGGGAACGCCATAGACGGTCCCCAGTTTAGGGCCGGCGATAGTGAGGTTGCGTCGATAATTTCGTAGGTGTTGTTAGTCGAAGAGTCTGAACCGCCTACCACTAAAATACGCACATAGGGGGCGGTGTTACTCAGCAACATGACGGACATCCCTTTGGTCCGATCCGGCATCGAAGGTGAGACGGGCGCGATGCTATTCCAAAGACCTGTGTTGCTGCCGGTGAACACAAAATAGCCAGATTGATCATCACCGGAAAATTTCCCACCGCCCGCGCCGGCGCTTGCCCACCCAGTTCTTGTATAAAAAATGCTGTGATTGGGCAATAAATGCAGGCCTGGGTATAAGCTCGGAAACGGCTTGTCGTCGCCTAGTGTCACTTCAGTAAAGCTATCGGACGCTTCATCGTAAATTTCCATATCACCACCGCCGTGTCCGCAGGTCACTAAAAGCTCGTGACCATTGCCAACACGTTGGTCGCCAATTGTCAAGACAGTGGGGTACCAGCGATTATGAACCATGCTGCCGCTGGTTCTTGTCCATGTCTTGCTTGTTGGTTCAAATTTGTAGCCCCACTTTGCTTTTGCGTGAGGACCATATCCACCTCCGCCGGCCACGAGCAGTCGTCCGTCTGACAAAAACGAATGGCCCCCGCATAACACCGAGTAGCCCGACGCCGCGTCCGGGATTTGATGAGGTTGATTCAAAGGGTTTTCAAACGTTGATGGCGTTGTATCTTCCGGATCCCACAGCAACGTTGTCTCATCGGCAGTGATGAAGAGAACTTTGCCCGTGTGCAGCAACGCTGCATGCACCACGCCGTCATAGCCGCCCGGTCCCCTGCGAGGAGTATTCTGCGGAAAAACAGACCAACTACCAAAAAACATACTGCTGAAATGATGAAGCAACACATCCAAATGGCGCCGATCAAAAACTTCAATGCTCAGCACTTCCTTGAGGTTTCTAAATCCTAGCGGATATTCTTGATCACGGCATTCAATGATCTCTTTAGCTATTTCAAAATCTAGGATTTTCTTGCGCTTCGGGTTTAGTTCTTCCGGATTTTCTTCGTGAAACTCGCCTTCATGAACAGGCGTAATTTTTTCGTACACCAAATCTTCGGCGACGATGGCGTCATTCAGGAAGCTAAGGATTCTTCGATGTGCGGCGAGTTCGAGCTTGGGTGATTTCGGGTCACAATTTTTCTGCGGCGAAGTTTCTTGTGTAGCCATTGTTGTTTCCTTTTTGTGGGGGCTACAAAACACATATCGTTTTATTGCCCGTAAGTAACAGAATCCTTCCGTTCTTGATGTTGGCCTTTTTTAGCATCGAGCCAAACTTATGGGTTTTGTCCCAAGCTTTCTATTAGCCACTCATCTGTACGACGAAGGGCGTTGGACGGTAAAGATGACTGGAGCAATACGCTTCACGTCCGTTCATTTATTTAGCATAACAGTCCAATACACTGATGTGTGAGTGGCATTTCGCACATCGCATGAGTGAATAATCACTGGAGGAATTCCGCCACGTCAAGTTGGAGGATTCTTCATGTGCCGCAACGTTGATTTATGCGCTTGGAAATTTGAGGGCCACAGTCCAGTGGCCCCCAATCTCGCTCCATTAAAGAAGACGTGCGTCTAAGGGGACGGCTTTAAATTTTGCCAAACCCCAATAACGTTGTCCTCGGTATCTTTGATGTAGGCGTAAAGACCCATGTCCGCTATTTTTACTTTCTCCATCACCACTACGCCACCCGCGGCTTTTGCTCTGGCAATAGATGTGTCAATGTCTTCAACCGTGACTGCGATTGTTGGACCTGTCAAAGGAAATTGCGAACTGCGCTCGAACATGCCGCCATTGATGAAGGCAACATCCGTGGGCATTTGTTTTTCATCCACTGGCCCAGTGTGGAGGCCGACGTACTGCATACCCGGCATAGGAAAGTCCATGGTCTTCCATCCGAATACACCTTCATAGAATTTCCGTGCGCGGGCGATATCGCTAGCGGGAATTTCGAAATGTTGCACTTTGTCCATGTGTTGTTCATCCTCAAGTAAAGTTAGCGATAATTAACGGCATTGCCGAGGTATGGTACCCCTCCTATGGGCATAATGTCATGAGGGAGTATTACTTAATTCTACGTGATGGCGGGCGACTAGATCGGAATCACGTATGGCATGTGGTCGTGTGCATGCCAAACCGTTATGCTTTGGAATCGCGTGTAACCTTGCGCGGTTGGCGAGAAAGCGGGTTTTCAGAGTGCTATATGGAGTAACGTCATGTTCTTGCAAAAATACAACGGGATGATAGTGTCTGTATTGTTGTTGTCAGCGTGCACGCGTGATGGTGATGCAGACCCCGCCAACGCAGTCCAGGTGGCCGAGGGCAAAGAGGTCTATGCAACGCAATGCGCGCGTTGCCATGGCGCAAAACTTGAAGGCCAGCCGAATTGGCGCACTCGCAGCGCGGATGGCAAATTGCCTGCTCCACCCCATGATGAAACTGGCCACACTTGGCACCACGCTGACAAATTACTGTTTGGCATAGTCAAACACGGGATGGTGCCCCCCTATGGTCCAGAGGGTTATCAAAGCGATATGCCTGCGTTCGGCCAACACTTGAGCGATCAAGAGATTTGGTCGGTGCTGGCATTTATAAAAAGTACATGGCCCGATCAAGCAAGACAAGCGCAGGCAAACATCGATAAGCAGGCTAAATGAGCTGGGTGATACCGATACTGCGGTAATAGTGTCAAATCTAACAACGGGTAATCTACTTTCCTCCCTTCAAGTTTCTGGAATTTAAGTTTCGATGGGAATGAAGATCGATACGCTTAGCATGTTTGATGACGTGCGCTAATAGCACACGCGATAAGCTATCAGAATACGCTTGTAGTAGTGAGTCCGTACACCCTTAAACGGAACGAGCAAGTGATTCAAAAAAAACGGTAAACAATCACAACATAAATGGAAATGACGTTATGATAAAGCAACATAAAAAAGCCCCCGTAATCGCTGCCATGGCACTCACCGCTTTGCTCAGCCAGGCTGCTTGGGCTAACGAAGAAACCACCTTGTTAGCACCTGTTTTCGAATCTAACGAGCTAAGCGCCGCTTTCGAGCAATCTGCTGAACCAATGCAAATGCTTGCGCTGTCTGAGCAAGAGATGAATGAGACGGAGGGGGCTCGTTCACCTTGGGGTGCCGTAGCTAACGTTTGGCGAAATACCAATTTTGATGGATACAACCCCAATACTGGCCGCATTGCTCAAATTCGATACAATGGCCCACCCGTATTTCGCCTTGACTACGCGCCCAATCCATCACCAAGCATGCTCCATATGCACTTCTTTAATGAAAGTGCCCATCGGCCTTGGTATGCTCCTTGGCAGAAATACTAATCTACTAATCTAGGCGAGGGGTTCTCTTGTACAAGAGAACCCTTTGGGAGATATACAGCATGATTAAGACAAGAATTTATTTCCCATTTACGTCCGTTATTTACCGAAATGTAGAGAACTCGGTCGTTGCAAAACTCGTAGGAGTATTGGCTGAGGCAATCCGCGCGCATGGAATTGAACAACAATTGTTCCTTGTTACATCAGGTGGCAACACCACTTCCACCGCAATAATGCCTTTCAAACAAGTTTCTAATAGCACTGGTGAATTGGCCAGGGTATTATTTATATCCTGGGAGACTGCTGGAGAGATAGATTGCTTCCTGATGTATGTGCCCTCATTCATGGATACGGCTTCGCTCGCCGCTGCCATTGATGAAGAAGTAGCTCCTACAGATCCAAAAGTCATCGGACGCCTATTTGGCGGCAAACCAACACGACTGTCTCCATTTAGCGTGTCATTGGAGCATTTTGTTGTCAGAAGTGGGGGATTCATGCTGAGGAAGGATCATGATGGGGGTTACATTGATCTCATCGGACATGGTAAATCAAGTCCGATGTACCATTTGCTCGAAACATTGGGGCGATCTGCGGCCGAGATTCCCTGAGCAAGCGCGCTGCGCGCACGACAGGACGGGCTGTATGACTGGCGCCATTTCGTAGGTCGCTGATGCCGGGAGGCACATATTTTTCACGGTGAATACCCCACTGTCGCAAGCGCATTCTGACCGAGTCCCGAGTTTACGTCCCGCTCGGGTAGCAAGCGTAGCGTGCGCCATAGTACATTCCAATCCAGGTATGAGTCTGAGCGGGGTGGTTTATGAGTGTTGTCAGGCCGCTGTTTTCGATCGGTTGAAAATGGTTTTAAAGAGAATCACACGTGCGTCGTTCAGGCGCTGTGCGGCGTCATTATCACTCAT